>JASFBJ010000237.1 GCA_030149585.1 Desulfobacterales bacterium
TGGATTCAACTTTAAGACTATGAAAAAGACTGATTTTGATAAAATTCCTGTAAATGTCACGGAAATTATTCTGGAAAGCATCTCGGATGGCGTTTTTACGGTTGATCATAAATGGCGAATAATGTCTTTTAATCATGCAGCAGAAGAAATTACCGGTGTTTCACGGGATGAGGCAATAGGCCGGCACTGCTGGGAGGTTTTCCGTTCCAATATGTGTGAAAGCGACTGCGCTCTGAAACGAACAATGAAAGAGGGTAAATCTCTTGTCAGCTCTGAAACCTATATTATTAACAGCGAAAAAAGACGGATTCCAATTACAGTTTCAACCTGTCTGCTCAAGGATGAGAAAGGCGAGATTCTGGGCGGGGTCGAGACTTTTCGGGATCACAGCCTGGTAGAAGAATTGCGCAAGGAACTTAATTCCCATTTTAAGCTGGGAGATATTATTAGTTGCAGCGAGTCAATGCAACAAATATTCAATATTTTGCCCAGGGTCGCGGAAAGTGACAGCACTGTGCTGATTGAAGGTGAAACAGGTACAGGCAAAGAGCTTCTTGCCAGAGCAATTCATAATTCAAGCCTTCGTAAAGAAAAATCATTTATAGCCATAAACTGCGGTGCCCTGCCGGACACCCTGCTGGAATCGGAACTTTTTGGATATAAGGCAGGTGCTTTTACAAATGCGATGAAAGATAAACCAGGCTATTTTGCAATTGCCGAAGGCGGCACCATTTTTCTTGATGAAATAGGAGATACCAGCTCTGCTTTTCAGACCCGACTTTTACGTGTGATTGAAGCTCAGGAGTTTCAACCTCTAGGGGCTGTTAAAACGGTCAAAACCAATGTCAGAATTATCACGGCAACCAATAAGAACCTGGCCGAACAGGTTGCCAGTGGTAAATTCAGGAAGGATCTTTTTTATCGAATTAATATTATCAGTCTTACTCTTCCTCGGCTGCGCGATCGAAGTGAGGATATTAGCCTTTTAATCAATCATTTTATAAGCAAAATGAATCTGAAGCAGGGAAAGTCGGTTAGCGGCATAGAGCCAAAAGCGCTTGCAATTTTAATGGGCCATGATTATCCCGGCAATATCAGAGAACTTGAAAATATTATTGAGCACGCTTTTGTGCTGTGCACAAATGGCAATCTAAAGGTTAATCATCTGCCGGGCAATCTGGTGCATCCCGGGTTTATCGCTGATAATGAGCAAAATTCATTGAATATAATGGTAAAATCAGCAGAAGCTGCTGCAATTATAAAAGCTTTGCAACATAATAGCTATAATCGCAATGCAGCGGCCCGTGAACTTGGTATGCATAAAAGCACTCTTTTTAGAAAAATAAAAAAACTGGGGATTTCCCTTCCTGAAATTGATGGTCGTTCCAGATTAAAAAAATAATACAGGGTCGCAATATTGCACTGCAATACTTTTTGATAATAGCAGATTTGCGACCCTGTTTTCTGAAAAATTATCACCAAAAATTCCATGCAAATTAATAATCGTGTTAAACCAATATGATATCCTGGTTTTTATATTTAGATAGAGCTGTGGCATACTCTTTGCTTTCTTATGCCTTTAAAATAGAGGGCGATTAAAATATGAAGATTGCTGTTACTATATGGGGAAAGCGTATTTCTCCGGTGTTTGATTCTTCGCGTATGCTTCTGGTCGTTGAAATCAAAGACAAAAAAATTATAGATCGAAAATTTTTAG
This sequence comes from Desulfobacterales bacterium, assembly GCA_030149585.1. Lineage (GTDB taxonomy): Bacteria > Desulfobacterota > Desulfobacteria > Desulfobacterales > JASFBJ01 > JASFBJ01. The sequence goes on from JASFBJ010000237.1 coordinate 1,718, forward strand.
CTTTTAATCCTGACAGGCCCTCACATTTATTAGCGCTTTTAATTGAATTAGATATAAGTGTTTTGATTTGCGGAGCTGTTTCGCTAATGCCGGCCAATTTTATTGAAGCCGGCGGCATAAAACTTATTCCCTTTATTACGGGAAACGCAGAAGAGGTGATTACCCTATATGCAAAAGACGCTGACCTTATTCCGGCATTTTTAATGCCTGGCTGCAGGCGGCAATATTGCCAAAACCCAAGAAACAAGATGGGCAGGATTATTCGGCAAAAACAGGGTCAAATTATGCCGAAACAAGATGGAACAGGAAGATGTCCCAGAGGACGTCAAAAAGTAGGGCTTGGTCAGGGACAAGGCAAGTGATAAAGTCTTTGCAGATAATTCTGCTCAGAGTTTTGAAACACTGAAAGCCCATGCCCATACTTTACAAAGAACTCTTGATATGATAGATAATAGAATTTTAGATTTGGAAAAAACCTCTGAACAGAAGCCTGAAAATTAAAATTTCAGCTTGCAGCAATAATTTTTTCTTTGGAGAAGTAAATGATTAATATTATATTAATAACTGGTGAAAATGATGCCTTATCCGATTTTGAGTCAGGCTTAAGGCAGGACAAAGAAATAAAAATAGAACGGGTCAATTCCTGTGAAAAAGCATTTGATTTAATTTCAGAAAAAAATTTTGATCTGGCAGTGGCCGATGAAAATATTGCAGGTACCCCAGGCCTTGAATTTGTTGAAAAACTGGTTTCAATTAATCCACTTATCAACTGTGCTGTTATCAGCTCCCTTGGTGCGAAAGATTTTCATGAGGCCAGTGAAGGCTTGGGAGTACTGACGCAAATTCCTCTCCGGCCGGATCAAAAACATGCAAAAATTCTGCTGCAAAAGCTAAAAGCAGTTTTAAACCTTATGATGTAAAATTTTCAAAAAGGAGATAATCGTTGTGATTATTAGTATAGCTAGCGGAAAAGGTGGCACAGGCAAAACAACTGTTGCTACAAATCTGGCATTTTCACTTGAAAATAATGTTCAGTTACTGGATTGTGATGTGGAAGAACCCAATTCTCATCTTTTTTTAAATCCGGAAATACAGGATAAAGAAACAGTTTCCGTACCGGTTCCAAAGATAGATGAGAAAAAATGTAATTATTGTAAGAAATGCGCTGAAATATGCCGGTTTAATGCTATTGCAGTATTAAAAAATACAATTTTGACATTTCCTGAGTTATGCCACAGTTGTGGTGGCTGTGTTATTATCTGTCCTGAAAAGGCGATAAGCGAAACCGGTCGTGAACTTGGCTTGATCCAAAGAGGCAGGGCAGGCAAGATCGATTTTGTTTACGGCTCTCTTCGAATAGGCGAAGCCATGTCTCCACCTTTGATCGAAAAAGTCAAATCCTATATACATCCTGATAAAATTAATATTATTGACGCCCCGCCCGGAACATCCTGTCCGGTCATTACAGCTATAAAAAATGTTGATTTTGTTCTAATGGTAACAGAGCCTACCCCATTTGGTCTACATGATTTAAAATTGGCGGTTGAGGCTGTGAAACTGCTTAATATACCTTGTGGTCTGGTTATTAACCGATCCGATCTTGGTGATAATAAGGTTAAAGAATATGCCCTGCAAAACAAGCTGCCGATTCTGATGGAAATTCCATTTGAAAGACGCATTGCCGAAATTTATTCAAACGGCGGGCTGATTGTAGAAGAGATGCCGGAATGGAAGCCGAAATTTTTGGAATTATACCGAAAAATCGAAAATATAGCAGGGTAAAGGAGATAAAAGAAATCATGCATGAGTTAGTTATTATCAGCGGCAAAGGTGGAACCGGTAAAACCAGTATTGCGGCCGCTTTTGCCGCTCTTGCCAAAAGCAGTATCCTTTGTGATGCAGACGTTGATGCCGCTGATTTGCATTTACTGATGGCGCCTGATATTAAAAAAAAATCTGATTTTATGGGGGGCGGCATCGCAGTTATTGATAAGGATAAATGTACCCAGTGCGATCTTTGCCGGGACCTTTGCAGGTTTGATGCAATCAGCCCGGATTTTGTGGTAAACCAGATTGATTGTGAAGGATGCGGTGTTTGTGTTGATTTTTGTCCTGAACAGGCAATTGATTTTCCGATAAAAAAATGTGGTGAGTGGTTTATTTCAAAAACCCGCTTTGGCCCCATGGTGCACGCCAGGCTCGGCATTGCTGAAGAAAATTCCGGCAAGCTTGTTACACTTATCAGGCAGGAGGCCAAAAAACTTGCCAAAAAAGAAAATCTGGATCTTATTCTGACAGATGGCCCTCCAGGTATAGGGTGTCCGGTTATTGCATCCATAGGCGGAGCAAATGCTTTGCTTATTATTGCTGAACCAACTGTTTCAGGCCTGCATGATATGGAGCGCGTTGCTCAACTGGCAGCTCATTTCAAAGTTCCAGGTATGCTGAGCGTAAATAAGTTCGACTTGAATCTGGATCAAACCAGGAATATTGAAAATCTGGCCAAAAAACTTGGAATAAATGTTCTTGGAAATATTCCCTTTGATCCAATATTTGTAAAATCAATGATTCAGGGTCAAAATATTTTTGAATATAACAAGGATTCAGCTACAAGTGAGGCAGTTAAACAAATCTGGCATAAAATCGTCAATTCGCCTCCAATGAATACAAAACAGGATTTTGTTGTTGAATAAAAAAATATTATTTTGAATTTTTAAAAATATCAAAACAAGGAGAGTGTCATGGAAAATGGTAGAATAGCTATTCCATCTATTGGTAATGGCGGACTGGAGGGAGAAAGGGCCGGTCATTTTGGACATTGTGATGTATTTACTTTTATTGATGTGGAAAACGGAGCAATTAAAGAAGTGTCAACAATTCAGAACCAGGAGCATGTTCAGGGTGGCTGTATGGTGCCTGTTAATCTTCTGGCCGGGCATAAGGTGAGTGCTCTAATCGTAGGAGGCATTGGAATGCGGCCGCTTATGGGCTTCAAACAGGTAGGGATTAATGTTTATCATGATGATCAACGAATTGAAATCAAACCTGTAGTAGAGGATCTTATAGCCGGCAAACTGGAAATGATTGAAGATAATCAGGTTTGCGGCGGCGGTGGCGGAGCATTAAATATGTAATAAATCAAGGAGATTGGATAATGAAAATAGCTATTACATCAAAAGGCGGGGATCTTGATTCTCAAGTTGATCCCAGATTTGGAAGAGCTGCCTATATAATTATTGTTGATACAGACAGTCTGGAGTTTGAAGCCATAGATAATTCAAAAAATGTAAATGCATTTAAAGGAGCTGGTATTCAGGCTGCCACCACAATAAGCGATAAGCAGGCACATGCTTTGCTCACAGGTTTTTGTGGCCCTAATGCATTTAAAACTCTTAATACTGCTAAAGTTAAGGTTGCCAATGATATCAGCGGAACAGTGCGCGATGCTGTAAAAATATTTAATGAAGGAAAAATATCTTTTGCGAACGAAGCAAACGTTGAAGGCCACTGGTAGATAAAACTGCTGCCTTAAAAACACTTGCCAAAGCCACATCTTGATTAGCACACCTGTATAGTCATAGGTCTTTTTCAATAGTTCATCAACGCAAAACTGTTTTTTGAAAATACTGATTCGTCTGCTAATCAAGATGTGATGCTCCCATATAAAGTCTGTCTATGGGCTTTTAATCCCAAAACTGATAAAATCATAACCTGTTATACGCCACGCCCCCTCTTTAAATAATCGTTGCTTTAATGGTTAAACAGAGCTATTTATTACCGAACGGGAATAACTTATTGTTTTTCTGTGTGAAATGTCAAAATATTCCCGTTCGGTAATATTCTAGGTAGTGCTTAAGAAGTAGTGGTGAATTCGCTATAGACAACTCTTTAGATAAATGGTAAGTAAAAATATACCAATATATCTAAAGGGGGAA
>JASFBJ010000238.1 GCA_030149585.1 Desulfobacterales bacterium
AACTCTTGTTGCTGGATGAGCCCTCTCTTGGACTTGCCCCTTTGGTGGTTAAACAGATTTTTCAAATAATATCCAGAATTAATACTGAAAATAATACTACTATTTTTCTGGTTGAACAAAACGCCAATATAGCTCTAAAGGTGGCTGATCGCGGATATGTTATGGAAAACGGTAGGATCACCCTGACCGATTCTGCAAATCAGCTGCAGACCAACGACGAGGTTCGCAAGGCCTATCTTGGGATTTAAAATTAAATACCCTCAATTGCCTCAATGACCTACCCCCTCCAATACCCCAATGCTTAGGAACGGGGACGAAATAACATCCACAAGTAGGCGCATAGATTTAGGTTAGGTTTGCTCGATCTAAAATTACAAAAGTTGCAGGAATAGCGAGCTATTTCAAGATTTTTGTGCCTATTTCAGATCAGACAGATCGGGCAAAGATGGCCTGAAGCCGTGATGCATAGTTGAGGAAGTTATTTTGTCCTCGTTCCTTATGTCTCAAGGAAGATGATTAATTTCAAGCAAAGCATTATATCATAGCCGTCCCCAAAATTTTCTCCTTTTGTTAAAGATAAGGATTGTTTATTAAAATAGAATATTTCTGTTTTTTTTTGGCGCACCCTATGCTACTAAATCGTATTCATCTTGTTTCCAGGCATTTTTTTAGACATATTTTAGCAAAGGGGGTATACATTATGAGAAAATTATTTACATTATTACTCGTTTTGGGTTTCATTTGCTCAGCAGCTGCAACAACTTTTGCAATGACAATCAAACTTGGGGTTGTAACCAAACCTGGATCAGCCCAGAATATTGTAGCTGAAAAATTTAAAGAACTGATTGAGCAGCAGTCCAATGGTGAGATAAAAGTCAAAATATTTCATTCCAAATCAATCGGGAATGAAACCGAAATTTTGCAGCAGATCCAGATGAACACTGTTCAGATGGGAGTTATCACCGGCGGTCCCTTTGATACTTTTGATCCAATTGTGCGGGTTATCAACTATCCATTTTTGTTCAAAGATTATGAGCAGGTGGATCGTATTCTGGATGGTTCTCTTGGAGCACAAATTCTTAAAAGCCTGGAAGGTTCCAATCTAAAGGGCCTCTGTTTTTCGGAAAACGGTTTTAGAAATCTGACCAACAGCAGGCGGCCGGTCAAAGGGTCCAAGGATATTAAAGGTTTAAAAATCCGGGTTATGGCTTCTGCCCTTCATAAAGCCATTTGGCAGGCTTTGGGAGCCAATCCAACGCCCATGCCCTGGCCGATTTATACAGAACTGGAACAAAGAGTGATCGACGGTCAGGAAAATCCTCTCTGGGTCATGGAGGTCTATAAATTTTATGAAATTCAAAAATATATGACCTTAACCCGCCATGTGTATTCCCCCCATATTGATGTGGCTTCTTTGATCTGGTGGAACAAACTGGACTTTAAGACCAAAAAAATGATTCAAACAACCATGTATGCGGCTGCTGTTTATCAACGTCAAGACAATCGTTCAAAAAATGCCCAGCGGCTTGAGTTTTTAAAGGAAAAAGGATTTATTATTGAAGACAATCCGGATATAGCTGATCTGCGATCCAAAGTAGATGGCTTAAAGGATATGGATTTATACAAAAAGCCTAAAGTTCAGGCTCTTTTGGTAAAAATTATGGCAGCCACAAAATAATAATCATGCAAGAGGCTGTCTGCCGGGCCAGGGTTTCTTACCGGTAAAGAGCTTTTTTATACGATCAACCAGGGGAGCATATGAAGATTCTCAGCCAAATTAGCCTCTTGATTAATAAGGTCGTGGAAAATCTGTTATTTGGTTTGGGTTTCAGCATGGCGATTATCGTAGCTGTACAGGTCTTTTCCCGTTATGTTTTGAATCATTCCCTTTTCTGGTCAGAAGAGCTGGCCCGTTTTCTTTTAGTATGGCTGACTTTTTTGGGCTCCTGTGCAGCCTATTATCGCAAGGCTCATCCTGGAGTTGACATAGTGTCGTCGCGTTTACCTGCTATTTGGCAGCAAATAACTGCTGTTTTGGTTTATCTGATTTCAATTATTCTATTTGGCGTGATGATTTTCTATGGATGTTGCTTTGCCTATTTTGTACGGGCACAGATATCACCGGCCCTTTATTTGCCCAAATGGATAGTATTTTCAATTATACCCATCAGCGGTACGATCCTGACCATTCATGCTATAACTTTTCTTGCCGGCGAGCTTAAGGGAAACAGCCATGACAGCTGAAATACTGCTCATCACGCTGCTGGTTTTATTTATAATCAATACTCCCATTGCCATTGCAATCGGCGCAGCCTCGATTGCGGCGATCGTAGTTCAGGGCGATTTTCCCCTGATGATGGTGATCCAGCGTTTGTTTGGGGGAACTGATTCTTTCCATTTAATGGCTGTACCCTTATTTATGTATGCCGGCATAATTATGGAAGCCGGCGGAATCAGCCGGAGGATAATTGATTTTGCCAATGCCCTTGTGGGATGGCTGCCTGGTGGGATGGCTGCGGTAACAATTGTGGCAGCCATGTTTTTTGCCGGTATCTCAGGCTCGGCTGCTGCTGATGCTGCTGCTGTGGGGGCAATTTTAATTCCAGCCATGAAAAAATCCGGTTATGACTCTGATTTTGCCGCAGCCGTACAGGCTTCAGGAGGTTCTATCGGGGTAATCATTCCACCTTCAATTCCAATGATTATCTTTGGTTTTCTCACAGGAGCTTCCATTGGTCAGTTATTTGCAGCCGGTATTTTGCCGGGAGTTTTGATAGGGCTCTCTTTGATCTGTGTATCCACAATTATCTCACGCCAAAAAGGCTATGCTGCCAGTACTATTTTTTCCCTGGCCGAAGTGAGGCGTACTTTCCGGCGGGGGCTTTTGGCCCTTGGAGCTCCTCTTATAATTTTGGGTGGTATTTTATTCGGCATTTTTACGGCCACTGAATCAGCGGCCGTGGCCGTTATTTATGCCCTTATTGTGGGGCTGTTTGTTTATCGGCAGATTCGTGTTCGGGACCTGGTTTTTCTATTTCGTGAAGGTTCAATTACAGCCTCGATTGTTATGTTTATTATTGCAACAGCATCAATTTTTAGCTGGATTGCTGCTATTGAAGATATCCCGGCCCGAATGGCCGGCAGTCTGCTGGCTTTAACCGATAATCCAGTGCTTTTATTGCTTTTAATCAATATGGTTTTGCTGATTGCCGGCACATTTGTAGAAACTACGGCCGCCCTTATTTTACTGGTTCCAATGATAACCGCCATGCTGCCCTCGCTGGGCATTGATCTGATTCAGTTGGGGGTAATTGTGGTTACTAATCTGGCCATTGGCATGTTAACTCCGCCCATGGGAATTTGTCTGATTGTATCCTGTTCCATTTCCGGAGACAATCTTGCGGCTATCAGTAAACGGATTTTACCTTTTTTGGCGATTTTAATCATTGATCTGTTAATAATCACCTTTGTTTCTCCACTTACCATGTGGCTGGCCGGAATGGTGCATTAGCCGGAGGCAGCCTTTAAGGGGGTTTAATATGAAAATAGCAGTTGTTGGTGCAGGTGCCATGGGCAGCCTTTTTGGGACTTTGCTGGCTGAATCTGATCAGGATGTATTACTTTTGGATATCCAGCAGGCTCATGTGGACGCCATAAATCAAAAGGGTCTTATAGTTGAACAAGAAGGCAAGGAGCGAAATATAAAAATTAGAGCTGCATCTCAGCCGGATCCTGGTCAAAGGGCTGATCTGGTAATTATTTTTGTTAAATCCACCCAGACAAGTGCAGCCGCAAAGACAGCCATACAGTTGGCTGGAGATCAGGGCCTGGTTTTAACGCTGCAAAATGGAATGGGTAATGCTGATATCCTGAGCAAAGCCATTGATCCGGATCGGGTTGTAGCCGGCACAACCTCCCACGGGGCAACCATGCTGGGGCCTGGAAAAATTCGGCATGCAGGCACCGGTCCGACCATTATCGGGATGTGGAGCGGAAAATCTCATAAGCGACTGGAAGAGGTAGGACAAATTTTTAAAAAGGCCGGGATTGAGGTGGAAATTGTCTCTGATGTTCGGCCTGTGGTTTGGGGCAAGCTCTTGATAAACGTAGGAATTAATGCAATCACCGCGCTTTGCAATATTAAAAACGGTGAATTACCGGATCTTGCGATTACTCGGGATCTGGTGCGAGCAGCTGTGGAAGAGGCAATGGAGGTGGCCGGTGCCCAAGGTATTGCCGTACGAAAAGATGCAGTGGAGCATGTTTATCAGGTGGCAAAGGCTACTGCTGCTAACCGCTCCTCTATGGGCCAGGATGTGGATAATAACAGGCTTACTGAAATCTGGGCAATCAACGGTTTTATTATTTTTGAGGCTGAAAAAACAGGAATTAAGGTTCCAGTTAACACTACCCTGACAGCTTTAGTAGAAACCTTGCAAACGCACTATCCCAAATAAAAACGCTAATAGATAATCCGATTTTATGCAAACCCTCAACACCTAAATAATTGGAGGAGAAGAAATGAGTAAACCAAAAATAACAATTCCCTTTATTCAGCAGGCCAAAGCCGAAGGGCGCAAACTGGTTATGATAACTGCCTATGACTATCCTTTTGGATTAATGGCAGATGAAGCCGAAGTGGATATTGTGCTGGTGGGAGATTCCCTCGGCATGGTCGTTATGGGTCTGGATGGCACAGTGCCGGTCACAATGGAGCAAATGATCCATCATATCAAGGCTGTGATGCGCGGCTGCAAAACCGCACTTGTTATAGGTGATATGCCTTTTATGAGTTATAATACATGTATTCGGGATGCAATCAGCAATGCCGGCCGGCTTATGAAAGAAGGTGGCTGTGATGCAGTCAAACTGGAAGGCGGGGTTGATTTTAGCGAAACTGTCCACTCGATCGTAAAAGCCGGTATTCCGGTTCAGGGGCATATTGGCCTGACCCCGCAAACAGCAAGCGCTCTAGGTGGTTTTAAAATGCAGGGCAAAGATGCCGCAGCTGCCAAACAAATTATCGATGATGCCAGAGCCTTAGAAAATGCTGGGGTATTTTCGATTGTCCTGGAAGCGGTACCAGCTCCTCTGGGAGAACTAACAGCCAGGGCTGTAAATGTGCCGGTGATCGGAATTGGGGCAGGGCCGGATGTTGATGGTCAGGTTCTGGTGACCCATGATCTGGTCGGGCTGTTTGATAAATTTTTACCAAAATTTGTTAAACAATACACCCAGATCAGGCCAATTATAATTGATGCAATCAGTCAGTATAAAAAGGAAGTTCAGGAAAAGGTTTTCCCAGGGCAAGAGCACTCTTTTAAAATGTCCGAGGAAACTTTGGCCGAGTTGCAAAAGCTGATATAGCTTTTTTGGTACCAATATAAGGGACGGCTATAACATAAGGTTTAAGGGTCGCGGAAAGAAATAAATCCACAAAATTGCGCTGGATGTTGGTTTGTCTACAAGGCACATCCACCGGCGCATATCGAGATACGTGCCGGTGGATGTAACGCAGTAGACGAACCAACAGACAAGCAAGGTGTGAATTTATTTCTTTCTGAGGCCCTAAGGAACGAGGACAAAATAACTTCCCCAACTATGCATCACAGCTTCAGGCCATCTTTGCCCGATCTAAA
>JASFBJ010000493.1 GCA_030149585.1 Desulfobacterales bacterium
CGCAGCGAGTTTCAGAGGTTTTCAAATTTTATTATAGCTCAGTGTTTGGTCGAAGTTAGAACCAAGCCTAATTTATTTTTGTGCGAACCCTAAGGAACGGGGACTGCTGAAAAATAATAATAGTATTTAATTATATTAAACTACCAGCTATGAACCGTCACATAATAATTTCACAAGTATAGAAGAAAAAATCGTAAGTCGTACATGGTAAAGATTTTTTTCTGATACGCCGTGAAATTATTTATGTGACGCTCTATATATTAATCTAATTCTATAAAATTAATATAAACAGCTGCTATTTTTTATCGTCGTCTTTAACCTCTTCAAAATCAGCATCAACCACATCATCAGGGGTCGAAGCCTTGCCTGCGCCTTGGTCTGGCTGAGCATTATCTGCTGCGCCGCCATATCCCTGCTGCTGTTCACCATCCTTAGTTGCATTCTGGTACATGGCTTCAGCCAGTTTATGAGCTGCTTGTGATAATTCTTCAGATATACGCTTGATCTCTTCAGTGTCATCACCTTCCATTGCTTTTTTCAAACGCGGAGTAATACTTTCCACGGTACTTTTTGTTTCAGCATCTACCTTATCTCCCAGTTCCTTTAATGATTTTTCAGTGGAGTAGATAAGCGAATCGGCCTCATTTCTTACCTGTATAAGTTCTCTTTGCTTTTTATCTTCTTCTGCATGGAGCTCTGCATCTTTTATAAGTGTCTTGATTTCCTCATCTGATAAACCTGATGATGCTGTTATCTGGATTGACTGCTCTTTTCCAGTTGCCTGATCCTTTGCAGAAACATTCACAATACCATTGGCATCTATATCAAATGTTACCTCTATTTGAGGCATTCCACGCGGCGCAGGAGATATGCCGACAAGTTCAAATCTGCCAAGAGTTTTATTATTGGAAGCCATTTCTCGTTCACCCTGGAGAACATGAATGGAAACAGCCGGCTGATTATCTGCAGCAGTAGAAAATGTTTGGCTCTTTTTTGCAGGGATTGTGGTATTTTTTTCAATAAGCCTTGTCATTACACCGCCAAGAGTTTCAATCCCAAGAGAAAGAGGTGTAATATCAAGTAACAGAACATCATTCACATCTCCTTTTAAAACACCACCCTGAATTGCAGCGCCAAGAGCTACAACCTCATCGGGATTAACACCCTTATGAGGTTCTTTGCCGAATATCATTTTTACTTTTTCCTGCACTGCCGGCATTCTTGTCATGCCGCCAACAAGAATAACTTCATCAATCTCATCCCGGGATAAACCAGAATCTTTAATTGCTGTTTCGCATGGTTTTATCAGCTTGCCTAATAAAGGAGATACCAGGTCTTCGAGTTTAGCTCTTGTCAGTTTTATATCAAGATGCTTTGGACCGCTTGCATCAGCTGTAATAAACGGAAGGTTTACATTTGTTTCCACTGATGTGGAAAGTTCCATTTTAGCTTTTTCAGCGGCTTCTTTTAATCTTTGCAAGGCCATTTTATCACTTCGAATATCTATTCCCTGATCCTTTTTAAACTCATCAGCAAGAAAATCTATAATCAGCAAATCAAAATCTTCACCACCAAGATGCGTATCACCATTGGTAGATTTAACTTCAAAAACACCCTCACCTATTTCCAGTACAGATATATCAAATGTGCCGCCCCCCAGATCAAAAACTGCAACTTTTTCATCCTTTTTTTTATCCAAACCATATGCAAGGGATGCAGCTGTGGGCTCATTAATAATTCTTAAAACATTCAGGCCTGCAATTTTACCAGCATCCTTGG
>JASFBJ010000239.1 GCA_030149585.1 Desulfobacterales bacterium
GCGTTTATTTGACTCTTCGGGTGTATCAAAGCCGGAATATTGCCGCATGGTCCAAAGCCTGCCGCGGTACATTGATGGGTAGACTCCCCTTGTAAAGGGGAATTCACCTGGAAAGCCCAAATCTTTGTTATAATCCACCTCATCTATGTCGGCAGGCGTGTAAAGAGTGTCTATATCAAGATCTACTCCAGTCAGCATGGCCTTGACATTTTTTCGATAAGGCTTTTTTTCAAGAGTTTCTTTTTGCCATCTCTGTTTTTCTTTTAAAATTTTATCTTCCGTGCTCATTTATAGAAATCCTCTTTAAATATATTGAAAATTATAGAATGCACAAAAAATATCGTTTTAATTATGGCACAGTTTCAGCAGCTGGTTGATATTTTGTATGTTTTCCAGTGATTTAATCTGCTCAACCAGGGTTTTAATTTTATCCTGGGAAATTATATTTGCGGTCAGTCCATTAAACTTATTGACCAGTTCCAAATAAGAAACCGGATTGGCAGGATCACCTTTTGGAACATCGACCTTTGATTTAAATATAGAACCGTCTTTCATTTTTACAGCAGCCCTGGCTGCCAGATGAATATCAGGCTTTAAAATCGTAATTTTAACCTTTTTTCTTAACTCATTTAATCCTGGATCATTTGCTTTTTCGTCTGTAAATTTATCAATGCCTGCTTCTCCTTCAGTCAGTGCCAGAGCAGCGCAAAAATAGGTACTGAATTTAGCTTCCAGACCGGTTGCCGGCTCGACCTTGCCTGCGGCCTCCAGCGCAATGCTGCCCAGTTCAAGAGATATTTCCGCCACTTCGTTAATCTTGAAATTTTTGTTATTACGAATATCTTTCATTACATCAATGGTTGAGTGAGTTCCACCGCAAGAAGCATATGGCTTAAAACTGACCGTGGGCAGATAAAAATCTTTGCCCAAATTATCAAGCATCTTTTTAAAATCAGTCTTTTGGGCAAAAAGATCCATAAACCCGTGCTTGCCTTCAATAATCTCTTTTGAACATTCAAATCCTTTCTGGGCAAGCATGGCTGCCAGAATACCATCCTGAGAAGCCTTGCCTGCATGAAAAGATTTGCCCATTGTACCGAAAACCTGACGAACTCCACCTGCAAGAGTACCTGCAATTCCAAAGGCATTGATCATTTGTTCAACATTAAGACCAAGCAATTTACCGACTCCGGCTGTTGCGCCGAATTTCCCCAGGGTTGAAGTTGCATGCCAGCCGCGGTCATAATGCTCCCTGCCTGCGCCGTATCCAATCCTGACCAGTACGTCAAAGGCAACTGTTAACGCAGTAATTATGTCTTTTCCCCCAAGTTTTTTATTTTCCGCAACCGCCATAATTGCCGGTAATACTGCAACCGTAGGATGATTTAGAGTTCCTCCGTGATAATCGTCCAGATCCAGCACATGTGACATGGAGCCGTTTATAAGAGCAGCTTTCATTATATCGGTACGAACGTTTTTTCCAATAATAGTGGCCTCTCCTGATTCGCTTTCTCCATCCAGCTCCATGATGAAATCCATCATCACTGTTGCAATTTTCTCTTTTGAACCTGCCAGCGTTACCCCCAGCCAGTCTAAAAACATCATCTTGCTGTGTTCTCTGACTTTAGATGGTATGCTTTCAAAATTCGTGGTGTTCACAAAATTTGCGAATTTCCTGGTGGCCATTTTAATCTCCTTATGTCAGATATTTTATTAGTATAAGTTTCTAATTTTCGTTCAGTCATTAATAGCTAAATTCTATCTCAAAACCTTATAGATCACTGATCTGTTTAAACTTTTTAGGGATAATGCTACTGATTACCGGTTATTCACCAAATTGATCCTGTAAAAATTTGAAGAAATCAAATTAAGACACATTTATGTAATTACCTGCAATTATTGATTTATTTTAGCGGCAACTATTTTTACATGTAATTTAAATGAACACAAATTGGCCAGCCCATTATTCAGGCAACCACGCCCTTCTTATAAAACCAATCAATTTCTTTGCTTGAATAACCGGATTTAATCAAAATATCCCTGGTATGCTGTCCCAATGTGGGGCATAATGACTTTACCTTAAGCGGTGTATCTGATAATTTAATGGGATTGCCGGTTTGTTTAACCTTCCCAACACCCGGATAATCAACTTCAACAATCATTTCACGATGCATGATTTGCGGGTCTGATTCAAGTTCATCTAACTGATATACCTTGCCGGCGCCTACATTTTTTAATTCTTCAAACCACTCGTCTCTGGTTTTCGTCAAAAACACATCCTCAAAAGCAGAAATAATCTCATCAGATTTGTCAGGCTCCGGGTTTTGATATGGCAGGAGATCAGGCCTTTCCAATTTTTCGCACAGCATCTTCCAAAATGGAGTTTCTCGAAGAGCGATACTTATATATTTTCCGTCTTTTGTCTTATACACATTATAAGCCGGCCTCTTACCGCTCAAATATATTGTCCCTTTGTCAGGCACTTTTTCGTCATAATAATAATTCATAATTGGCGGCGAGAGCCATGAAAGGGCTCCGTCAGTCATTGATACGTCTACAAATTGTCCTTTCCCTGTTTTTTCACGCGCGGCAAGAGCCATGAGAATACCTATCATGCTATACATTGCAGCCGACGCATCCGCAAGCTTGGCACCCGGGACAATGGGAGGTAAGCCACCTTCATTAATAACACCTAAAAGGCCGCTCATAGACAAACAGGAAAGATCCCGGGCTGGAAGCTTGCAATATGGTCCATCTTGACCATAGCCGGTTATTGAGCAGTACACAATTCGCGGGTTATTTTTTTTTATCGTACCATAATCCAGTTTCAGCTTTTTCATTACACCTGGCCTGTTTCCTTCAATAATAACATCCGCTTCGCCGGCCAGACGATAAAATATGTCCTTTGCCTCATCCGCCCTTAAATTTAAGGCAAGGCTCTTTTTGCTTCGATCAAGAGTATATACGGCATTCCACTTACTCTCAGTTTTTTCTGTTGGATTTTTCTCATGCAGAAGTTTAAAAAGAGCTTTCCGAAAACCCGGGGCTTCAATTTTAATGACTTCTGCACCGGCATCAGCTAAAAGCATAGCAGCATATTGACCAGGAAAAAATCGGCTTAAATCAAGTACTTTAATTCCATCCAGCGGTAATATGTTTTTCATATGAATTCCCCAATCCTTTTTCTTATGTCAAATATTTCCACATAGTTATAAAATAGAATATATTTCTGCTCTATCAATCTATTTCCTTAAAAAGTGAGTTGAGACGAGAAGAAATAGTTTTCGCATCTTTAATCATATCCGGAAATATTTCTGAAATTCCCTTAATTTCCCTTATCAAGCCAGCCACCTGGCCAGCCGGCATTATGGCATTATCTGCCTTCCCGTCTGGTCGGGCGTAACTGCTGTCAGCCTCGGCACTCAGCTTTGCATCCTCACATTCCTTGTCAGGATCACTGATCGCCTCAGCCTTTTTATTTCTCAGCACCCGCATGGGCATGGCCCCTTTTCCAAGGAGAATGGTTGCATTATCCCCGGCATCAATAACCGCTCTTTTGAAAAAGTCAGGGGCCGAACATTCGCGGGTAGCAAGAAACAAAGTTCCGATCTCCACCCCTTCAGCGCCAAGAGCAAGGGCTGCTACAAGCCCGCTTGCGTCGCCAATACCGCCTGCGGCAACTACGGGTATTTCCAGCGCCTCGACCAATTGAGGCACCAAGCATAACGTCGATATACCTTCACGCCCAACATGCCCCCCTGCCTCATACCCGGTTGCAATAACACCGTCCACTCCGGCATCCTGGGACTTAAGAGCCATCTTCACTGTAGAAACCTTGTGTAAAACCTTCAAGCCGGCTTTTTTTGTTCGTTCTATGATCACGGCTGGATTGCCGGCAGAAGTAGTTATCGTTTTAATCCCCATTTCTATGGCTATCTCAAGGGCTTCAAACGCATTACGCCGGTAAATGGGAATGTTGATACCAAATGGCCAATCAGTCAGCTCTCCGGCAATTTTGATCTCCTTGCGCAACTGATCACCAGACATGCCCGATGCCCCAATCTGGCCAAAACCGCCACTGTTTGAGACAGCCGCAGCCATTTCACCAAGAGTAATGCGGCGCATGGCTCCCAAAATTAAAGGATACCTGGTTCCAAGAATTTCAGTTATACGATTTTTCATTACATCGTCCTTAAATATTATTTTTAATAATCTCTATTTTGATTTTAGCCAGTTTTAACCCTATATTAGAGTAGAGCGAGGAGATTAAACCAAGCGTATAACTCCGACCGACCGATACACAGTGAAATTATTTATGTTATTGTCTATATACTCTGATTGCTTCCGGTAAGCACCTGCTTTTGCATAAGCAACCATCATGCCAAGAAGAATTATAGGGGTAATTGCTTTAATAGACTGTTTTAACAGGTATTTTTCCAAAGGTTGTTTTAGGATAAAGTTAGTTCGGCAAAAATTCCCAAAACACACTTTGAGGTGTATTCAGCTAATATCTTGTAATTATTAGCATGTTTGAATGTCAACTAATTTTACATGTAATTAATGCAGACACAAATCAGCTATTCGTAAAAAAGCTATGAGGGGGAGCTATGAAGGGGGCTGCATATGTTATTTTACTTACCATTTGTATAACTTGCAGGTTACGTGGAATTTTCTTTTTCAAATATATGAAAGAGAGCCTGCGACACTACCTAAGGAACGAGAACGAAATAACTCTCACAAGTAGGTGCCCAGATTTAGGTTTGTTCGATCTACCCGCTCTATAATTAGGTACAAAAGTTGCAGCAATAGCGAGCTATTTCAAGATTTTTGTGCCTATTTCAGATCAGGCAAAGATGGCTTGAAGCTGTGATGTATAGTTCAGGAATTTATTTTGTTTTCGTTCATAAGGACGGGCAAGCCAATGTTATTGGGGAGATATTCAACTTTCATTGCTGACAGCCGCCACAAATCAATAGCAGCATAGTAAATGGCACATTAATGAATTTCCTAAAGGGGCACGCTTAATCATCTGAAATCAGTTTAAACTTACAAAATATTTTAAGTGACTGCTTTTTCGATAAATTCAACCATCTCTTTAGGCTCAGCACTCTGCGTAAATATTGCATTTACGCCCATTTTTTCCAATATTGGGATATCTTCATCAGGAATTACACCGCCCATAATCAAAACTTTATGACCAATTTCATTTTCTTTCATTTTGTCTATAATTTTTCCAGCAACATTTAAATGCGTTCCAGATAGTATGCTAATACCAATTACATCAACGTCCTCTTGTATTGCTATATTGATCACTTGTGCTACTTTTTTGCGTAAACCGGTATATATAACTTCCATTCCAGCATCTTTGAGGATATTGGTAACCACTATAGCGCCTTTATCATGCCCGTCCAATCCAACTTTGGCCATCAATACCCTTATTTTTCGTTCTCTCATTATTTCAGCTCCTTGCAAAAATTACAATCCAATTATTCAAACCCTAATATTTAACAATAAGCAATTTAAAAGTTTTTTGTATAATTCTAACTAAAAAATTCTAAAAATGGGCATCCTTCAAATGTAGATTACACTTTTTAGATGTTGCTTCTTGCCTGGTTCCCACGCTCCAGCGTGGGAACC
>JASFBJ010000240.1 GCA_030149585.1 Desulfobacterales bacterium
GAGCCCTTCATAATTTTTTCCCCGGGAAGAGGTATCCCGCCAGCGGTCGTCATTAACAACGCCCACGGCCACTTCAAGAGTATGGCTATCCGTTGGAGTAAAGGTCAGTTTACCGCCCATCGAAGAGACCTCTTTACCTTCCAGCTCAGAAGATTGAGGATCATCCTTGTCAGGGGTGTCTTCATCCCGGATAAATTCAGCGGAAACGGCAACCCTGAGTTTGTCTTTCAGTACCGGCCCGCCTGCATGCATGGCATAGTTCTGGTTTTCACCGCCCTTGCCGTCGTCTCGCCAACCTCCCCCGATTTTGACGCTGCCCTGCCATTTGCCGGTTGTTTTTTTGGTGATAATATTAACAACACCGCCCATGGCATCTGATCCGTAGAGGGCGGATATGGGTCCCCGAACCACTTCAATACGTTCAATGTTTTCGATGGGCACCCAATTCTGCTCAAAATCTGAATGCCCAAAGACCGGATCGCTGGCCACAATCCGTTTGCCGTCGATCATGATCAGCGAGTTCCGGCTGTCAAATCCGCGGATGGAAATCACGTTACGACCGCCCACGCTTCTCCCGATCATGGAGATTCCCGCGGTTTCACGGATGATATCGAGGATATCACCGGCGGGTATGTCCTTGATATCATCGGC
The DNA here is from genome assembly GCA_030149585.1 of Desulfobacterales bacterium. GTDB lineage: Bacteria > Desulfobacterota > Desulfobacteria > Desulfobacterales > JASFBJ01 > JASFBJ01. The sequence goes on from JASFBJ010000240.1 coordinate 652, forward strand.
TGTGATGATGGTAATCGCCCCAGGCGCATCCTTTAAAGAAACCGGTGTGCGGGTAGCGGTTACTACGGTTTTTTCAAGTTCCGTTTCAACAGTAGCTGTGTTCTGGGCAACGGCTCCGGTGGCGAAGCTTGCCGCTGCAAAGAAAATGATAAAAAATAATTTGGGACTTCTCATTTAAATCTCCTTTCTTTTGTAAAATAAATCTGAATCATTCTGAGTTTAAATCATGTCAGGTGCGCTGCATTAGTCTCCCAAAATTTTACCTCCCTATCTGTTTCAACAGCTCTTTGGCCGCCTTTTGCTGATCAGGAAAGTATGCCGCGTTCTGAAATGTTTTTCTGGCAGTATCTTTCCTGTCCATTTGCAGGGCGCAATAACCCATCATAAGATATGCCTTACCCTTTTGCACCAAGGGCGTTTTTGGTCTTGATCCTGTCCTGTCTCCGCCCAGGATTGCCCGTGTATAATAAGCAAAAAAAATACCAGCGGAAAGGAAACTGTTTTATGGAATCGGCTATAATTCATCTGCGCCTCCTTAAACAAAAAAAGCGCAACCTGATTGCTTTTTACAATACAAGTTACGCCTTCACTTTTTGCCGCTCAATTAAGACGGAAAATCGTAAGACATTCCTTATTGAAATTTATAATTCTAATTTAAATAGAACCTTCTAATAATCCACAAAAAAATAGATGTCAATATTTTTTAAAAAAAAGAAAAATTATTTTAATGAAATAACTTTACCTGCCTGACCTGCCACTGCCCTGGCCGAGAATCCAAACCCTATATAGAGCTGATCCAGGATCAATCCGCAAAACACGGCAAAAACGGCCAGGGTAAGCAGATAGATGGCAGTAGCTCTCTTGCCAAGGAGTCCGAAAAGAACCGATAACGAAGTAATATTGGATAAAAAGACGTGAAGGGACCAGCGCAGTAATCAAACCGGCCAAAAGGATTCCTGTGAAAAACCATCCTGCAAGATCTCCCCATATATCGGTTACTGCAAACTTGAGTCCTGCCTGTAATTTTTCAACAAAGGAATGATGGTGTTTATGCTCATCCGGCGAACAGTCAATCCCGTCACAACACCCATCTACCGGGCAGCTTAAGTCCACCTTTATCTTGTCTTTATCGTTAGCGCTATGAAACAGATTTTCAGTTATTCCGGCGGCAATGGCGGTGAGAAATGCCGCTACCGGTCGGGCCACTGTCATCAGCGGATCAAGCAAAGCATAGGTTATGGCTATGGAATCCACCCCGGATTCCGGTGTTGATATCAAAAAAGCAGTGGTAGCACCGTTGTTGGCCCCCTGCTTTTTTAGTGATGCTGCCGCCGGCAGCACTCCACAAGATCATAAAGGGATGGGAATTCCGAACAAAGCCGCCTTAAATACAGAAGTAAAGCGTCCCTTCCCCAGATGTCCGGCCACTGTTGCCGGACTGATAAAGACCTTCAGCAAACCACCCACAAGAATACCAAAAAGAATATATATCGATGCTTCCAGTAATAGATGCCAGGACTGTAAAATAATATTGATTAAGATGTTCATAAGTTTTTCCGTTTAAACTGCCGGTCGCAAATAGATTCAAAAGTGACTGACAAGTTTTTCAATAAAAGTGTAAAATTGCTTTGTTTCATCTTCATTCAATGAAGATGTGATTTCACTGGTTAGTTCAAGGTGCAGTTTATGGTGTTCTTTAAAATATTTTTGACCCTTTTTCGTGAGGACAAGAACGATGGAACGACGATCGTTTTCATTAGGCTTTCGCAATATCAAATCATTTTGTTCCAGTCGGTCGATCATAACCGTGAGAGTTCCTGTGGTTACACCAAGTTTTTGGGCCAGCTCTTTCATCCGAAGACTCTCCTGATGACCCATAATTTCGATGGCATGCATTTGGGCAGGGGTCAGACCGCTTTCCTTAACCACGGCATGTTCCCAGGAAGACATCTTTTCGTAAAGCTCGATTAAAATTGAAGAAAGTTTTTCTATGTCGGTATGGTGCATGGTGCCTCGCTTGATTGTTATTCCTTGGTAAAGGCCATGCTCGCCGAGCAGAGCACAACTATAACAGACCCGATATTATGTACAACCGCCCCCATGATCGGGGTCAAAAAGCCTCCGCCGCTTGCCAGCACGGCCGCTGCATTAAATATCAATCCGAACGCTAAATTAAATTTTATAATCATGTTCATCCTGCGACCGAGACTTATAAGAAAAGGTATTTTTGAAATATCATCATTCATAAGGGCAATATCCGCCGTATCCAGGGCCACATCTGTTCCGAAAGCTCCCATGGCTATTCCCACATTGGCGGAAGCCAGGGCAGGTGCATCGTTGATTCCGTCACCTACGAACATTACCACATTTCCTGATGCCTGAAAATCCTTTATTATGTTATGTTTGTCCTGGGGTTTCATTTCCGACCAAGTGTTTTTTGCACCGACAGATCCGGCAACTATCCTGACGGATTTCTCATGGTCTCCTGAAAGAACTCCCACCTGCCTTATACCAAGTTCCTTTAACATGCTGACTGTTTTAGCAGATGAAGACCGAACCTGATCCGAAACGCTGATTATTCCCATTGGCACTTTATCCCGGTACACTACTAAAGGGGTTGCCCCTCTTTCCTTTATACTATCCAGCGATCGGCGAAGCTCAACAGGAAAAGTCATGGCGCTTTCCCCGCCTATATAGACGCTTCCAATTTGAATTTGCTTTCCACCAACCCATGCCTGAACACCAAGTCCGATACTGGTATACACCTCTTCAGCTTTGATGAGTGTAACCCTGGCATAATTAGCGGCTTTTAAAACGGCACGGGCAAACGGATGTGTGCTATTCTTTTCAACAGATGCCGCCAGCGTCAAGACTTCTTTGTCATCAACCCCTGCGGCCGGGATAATATTATCAACTCGCGGACTTCCCTGTGTAAGGGTTCCTGTTTTATCAAAGAGTACAACATCCGCCCTGGCGCTTTCTTCAATAAATTGTCCTTGCTTTATCAGGATGCCTGCCCTTGCAGCCCGGCCTATGGTGGCTACCGTAGCAGTCGGGGCTGCCAGAACCAGGGCGCATGGGCAGCCTACAATAAGTACTGTTATGGCTCGGTCCACATCTCCCGTTATCAGCCAGGCAAGTCCCGCGCAGGATAAAATAACAGGTGTAAACCAGCGTGCATAACGGTCAACAAGTCTTACTACCTGCGGTCTGTGCGCCTCAGCTTCCGATACAAGTTTGATAACTTTTCCGAGGGTAGTATTTTCGCCGACTTTTGTTGTCTCAATCTCAACAACTCCATTCTGGTTTAATGTACCGGCATAAACTTTATCGCCCATAGTCTTTTCGCACGGGATCGCTTCACCCGTTATTGAAGATTCGTCCACCGCACTGCTTCCCTTCCTTACCACAGCATCAACCGGGATACGCTCGCCAGGTTTAACCAAAAGGATTTCTCCAACTTTAACTTCGTTAATCGGTTTTGTGATCGCCCGGCCATTAATAAGCACTGTGGCTGTTTGCGGTGCGATACCAATGAGAGATTGAATCGACTTTCGTGCTGAATTGCTTGCTGCTTCTTCTATTAAAGCACCCAACATCATGACAAAGCTGACAAAAGCCGCCTCCAGAAAATCCCCCCGAACAAGACACGCTATGATTGCCAGGCTTACGAGTTCATCCACATTCAGTTTGCGTTGTACAAGCCCTTTGATACCACCCCAGATTATGGGAAGTCCGTTTATAGTCACAGATGCCAGGGCAAAGACCATTGCTATTGTGGCTATGGTATCTTCAGATAGGTTAAATGAATGCGTAATTGCCGACGCAGGATATATTCCTCTATCCAGAAGAAAACTCAGCAGGGCAAGAATCCCAGCTATAATAACTCTTAAAAATTCTGCCTGTTGCAGCAGTTCACGATAGACTCCAGGGCGGGAAAAACGACCGATCATGCCTTACCTCCTTATTAGAAAGGTTTTATTGCTTAAAAATTGCGGAAATCACCTTTGTTTGAATCTCAAGCTATTTGAATATAAAATAATTTGAAAGTCAAGCTATTATTAAAAAACTTTTTCTGCCTTTTTTGAAAGCTGTCCCGAAAGATTTGGCAAAGCTTATGGCCAACAAAGTGTCCCTTAAGTTTACCCTTGACATTGGGGTAAATATATGGCAGAATGAACAAAAAATGGGAGGGTGATATGCTGGTTCAGACCAAAGTGCAGATTGACGCAAAAGATCATGATTTCATCAAGAAGACATATAAGGGCTTTCGCTACAAAAGCCTTAGTGAGTATATGCGAGAGGCTATCAATGCCAAGGTGAAAGAAGACCGCAAAAGGCTTCGGGAATTAAAGAGGATGGAAGCCATGGAGATGATCGGCAGGGCACAATATGATAATCTTTTTGAATCGATAGAAGGAGAAGATTTTGAAAACCGGTGATATCTATTGGGTAAATCTTGATCCAGCTATCGGGGATGAAATTAAAAAAAGACGGCCTGTACTCGTCTTGAACGCTGGGCATGACAAGCATCTCAAGCTTGCCATTATTTTACCTGTCACTGCCTGGAATCCGTATTGGAAGGAAAATCCTTTTTTCGTTTCTCTGGAACCTGGCACAAACAATGGCCTTCAGAAAAAATCAGTAGTTGACTGTTTTCAGATCAGAGCCATCAGCCACAGGAGATTTGCGGAAAAGATCGGAAACATCTCAAACGATGAAATCAGCCTTGTAAAAAAGTCAATTGCCCTGATTCTTGATATTGAGCCGAAACATTGCGAGTTGGATGATTAGGAATGTCGGCTGGTTTTCATTTCAACAATAGCCACCTGTGATAAAGCGTAAACATACAACTACTCCTCCCTTTAAAAAGGCTGTAACGCAACATGCTTCCGTACAAAATGTACCTTTACAAAACGATATCTTTAGTCTATTTATACCCTTACAAATAAACAAAAA
>JASFBJ010000494.1 GCA_030149585.1 Desulfobacterales bacterium
TTTTTTTATTTTCTATAATTATCGAAAATTTTGCGCTTAATTTGTGGTTTGGGGCCAAAGTTCAATAATAGGCCGACTTCAATATCCGTGGCTTTCAGATAATTTAATAATTGTGCCTCGTGTTCAGGTACTAAATTTTTTGTTGCTTTTATTTCCACGATAACTTTGTTCGCAACGAATAGATCGGCAAAATATTGTCCCATCAATTCTCTTTCATAAAACACTTGAATAGGTGATTGCGGTATAACTGGAATACTGCTTTTGTTCAATTCAAATACCATGGCGTTTTCATAAATTTTTTCCAAAAAACCATAGCCAAGTTGATTATAGACCTTATAAAAACTTTTTATTATCTTTTCAGTCAGCCCTTTATGTTTTGAATCATTTAAATCCGTGTTCATATATACCTACCATGCCCTATCTGTGTTAATCTGTGTTTATCTGTGTCCTATAACCACTATAATCCAATATGCTTCCTGATCATAGGTCCGATGGTTTTTGTGACAAAGACGGGTAATTTCCGCCAGAGTCTAATTGCTTTCTCGAATTTTGATTTTTCAGATGTTCCCTGTTGAAGGGGCTTGCCGTTTAACGAAATATAGTGCCAATGCAGCGGTTCCGGTTTTGCTCCCCACTGCTTTTTGAATTTGTATGTGCCTTCGTCAGGTGAAGATCGTCCGAAATCAAAGCGTTTAAAGCCATTATCGCAGGCATATTCGAGCATAGTCCAATATAAGAGCATGTTGGGACTAAACCGGCTGTACTCACGCAGAGATGATGCCCATGGATTCTCCAGGGTATCCCTGAAACCGACCATAATACTGCCGGCTATTGGTTGATTTTTTTTGTAAACTATTACTATTTTGGCAGTTTTTTGGTATATTTTCAGAACGTTTTGTATAATTTTTTTAGAATGCACCGGTGATCCCAGGTCTCTCATGTTGATCAGAAAAATCTGGTAAAAATCGTCCACAAGCTCAAAACCGCCGATTTTGGCGGCAAGGCCTTCTTTAATCGGTTTTTTGATCTGACTGCGAAGTTTTGATTTAAATGATTTCATCAAGGCTTCGGAAGAATCCGGCAATTCAAGCAGCATGCGAACTTTATGGGATTGGATGCTATGGCTCAAAGCTGGCAGATCATTGCTCAAGGGAGTATTTTTTTGACCATCAATTGATAAGTTTGAGCTGTCAGCTAACCATGTAAGTGGTTGTGTCTGGCGAAGTTCTATGCTTTTGACTTTGAGTTTTTGGCCTAATTTTAAGGCTTCCGCAAGAAGCGCTTTTTCTGCTGCTTCGTTTTCAGCAAGGATGCCGCCTATGTCAAAAAAGGGTATTGATATGAGGCTGCTGCCGAATAAAAAATGTTTAAGATGAACAAGGGGAAGAATACCTGCCACAGAATCAGATGAGCTGTTTGCAGCCATAAGATAATAGGTTTTGTGGCCGTATGTTTGCTCAATCACATCTTTCCAACCGGAAAGGTGGTAAAGGGTGGCATCAGGATGAGCATAAACATATGCATCCCAGATATTGTTGTCGGATGATTCAATTTTTTTAATCTTTATATTCATTTCGATATTACGCATAAACTTTCAATACCACTTTTTCTACCCGGTTCATTGTTCAATAGCTCTTATAATCTGTGGAAATCTGTGTCCATTTTTTTATGCTTATCCTTCCACCTTTGTAAAGCAGACCCTTTCAAAACCAAGAGCCGCAACTGCAAATTTTACAAGGCGCAGGTTTTTATGGCGTTGTTCAAGTTTTT
>JASFBJ010000046.1 GCA_030149585.1 Desulfobacterales bacterium
TCTTAAAAGTTGCGGAAAAAACAAGACAAATTTTAATTATCCGCTTTAATCCACGGGGCGAAAAAAGTTCTTTAAGATCTTCAAATTGTTCAAGTGCCAAGTCATCTCCCCCCATATTATAGAGATAATGACCGCAACAAACCTCTTCTCTCATCAGGGCAAAATCCACACCCGTTTTTTTCAGCAAAAGATAGGATGAAAGGGCAATATCTTTGAGCCAGAAAGAAGGGAGACATCCAATAAAAAACAAGGTGTCTGATTCGTGTCCGGGAAATTTTTCAGGCAACCACTCCCATCTCTTCTCAGGATCGCCAAGTTGCGGATTGCCTGTTTTTCGGATCAGATCCATTTGGGCTTTTACTTTTGTTACTAAGGGAAAATTCATCTCCTTTCTTGTCAACTCTCCCTGGGCCCGGCGTACTATTTCAGACACATTAATCTCTTCAGGACAGACATGGGTACACCGTTCGCATTTCAGGCAGCTATATAATCCTTCGACCTCTTGGGAATCAACTTGTTCAGCTTGAAATATTTTTTTTGCTGCTTTGAGTCTTGCAACAGGTGTATATAAAGGTTTTTTTGCAGCTATATAGGTTTGACAAACCTCAAAACAAAGTTCACATTCCACACATTTATCTGCTTCAGCATTTTGATTATCAAAATTCATATTGATTTTTTCTCCAAGGCATTAAAATTGCTGCAGGCAGTGGTTGCCATTAAAAAATAAGCTGTCATTACTCCTGTTAGCACGGGAAGTGATTTTATACCAAGTGTACTCTTTTTTTAAATGAGATTAGCTTTATTGTCAATTATTAATCCAGGGGGTTTTTATTATATGCAGTTCAGCCTTAAATTTAAAAAGTTAAATATGCTAAGGAACGAGGACGAATTTACCGTGCCATCTTCTTAAAAGTATATTGACAAATTAAAATTAATGAGGTATGTAATAAAATTGATTTTCGAATATTACAGGTAAACTTTACGGTAAAGCAATTTTTTATTGTTTTTATTTTATCAGGAGAATGAAGTAATGGCTAATGAAGTGATAGGATCTGTACTGGTTGTCGGAGGTGGTATTACAGGAATGCAATCTGCGCTGGATTTGGCAAATTCAGGGTATTATGTATATCTTCTGGAAAAATCACCATCCATTGGCGGTGTTATGTCACAGTTGGACAAAACCTTTCCCACCAATGATTGCGCAATGTGAATTATTTCTCCTGTACTGGTCGAGGTCGGCCGGCATTTAAATATTGAGCTTATCACATATTCAGATCTTGAATCCGTTAAAGGAAGCGTTGGACATTTTAAGGTAAAAATCAGACAAAATGCACGATATATAGATATTAATAAATGCACGGGCTGCGGGGAATGCGAAGCAGTTTGTCCTGTTGATATTCCAAATGATTATGATGAAGGGCTTACATCATGGAAAGCGATTTATAAACAGTATGCCCAGGCTATTCCAGGTGCTTATGTCATAAAAAAAGCCGACACAGCGCCTTGCCGTCTTGCGTGTCCCGCTGGTCTGAATGTTCAAGGCTATGTTCAGATGGTAAAGCAGGGCAAATACGAGGCAGCCTTGAAAATAATAATGAAAGACCTTCCATTGCCTGGAGTGCTTGGCCGTATATGTCCGCACGAATGTGAAGATGCCTGTCGCAGATGTGATGTTGATGAACCTGTTGCAATCCGAAATCTTAAAAGACTGGCAGCCGATCAATTTGATCCCCGCAAAATTGATATTCAATGCGCCCCTGCAAGAGATGAAAAAGTAGCTATTATCGGTTCCGGCCCGGCCGGACTTTCCAGTGCTTACCATTTGGCGCGCAAAGGTATTAAATCTACGATTTATGAAGCCCTGCCGGAAGCAGGCGGGATGTTGCGGGTTGGTATCCCTGATCATCGTCTGCCCAGGCAAATTCTTGATAATGAAATTGAACTTATTACCAATCTGGGTGTAGAACTTAGAACCAACAGCCCGTTGGGCCCGGATTTGAGTGTAGAAGATCTTTTTAACCAGGGTTATAAAGCTGTATATCTTGGTCTTGGCGCTCATAAGGGTATAAATCTGGGCATTCCAGGAGAAGAAACAACCGGCGTGCGCCAGGGCGTAGATTTTTTAAGAGAAGTAAACCTGACAGGCAAAACCGATATCGGACGCAAGGTTGCCATCATAGGCGGCGGAAATGTTGCCATTGATGTAGCGCGCTGCGCTGTAAGATTTGGGGCGGATGAGGTTCAAATTATTTACCGCCGGACACGTAAGGAAATGCCTGCCTGGGAAGAAGAGATTCAAGCTGCAGAAGACGAGGGCGTTAAAATTGCCTACCTTGCTGCGCCGCAGGAGGTGCTTGTTAAAAAAGGACTGGTATGCGGACTAAAGTGCATTAAAATGGAGCTTGGCGAGCCGGATGCATCTGGCCGGCGCAGGCCAGTGCCTGTTAAAAATAGTGAATATGTCGTAGATATCGACCAATTGATTCCAGCCATCGGACAAAGACTTGATGACTCCACTATCAAAAATGTAACTGACTTGAATTTTACCAAATGGGGCACAATTCAGGTAGATCCAATTACATTTGCAACAGACCGTGACGGCCTTTTTGCAGGTGGAGACATGCAGACAGGCCCTTCGGTTGCCATTGCCGCTATTGCGGCAGGCCGGGAAGCTGCTGAATCTATTATTCGTTATCTTGACGGTCAGGATATGTCTGCAGGCAGGGCCCCCCTTACCATTGAAAATCCCGTTTATAAGGCAATACCTGAAAATCAGTCTGTAAATCCAAGAAAACATATGCCTGAACTGGCAATTGAAAAACGGGCCGGAAATTTTGATGAAGTAGAACTCGGCTATGATGAGGAATCTGGAAAAGCAGAGGCTGAGCGCTGCCTGAATTGTGGTTATTGTTCGGAATGTTTTCAATGTGTGGATGTTTGCCTGGCTGATGCAATTATACATGATGACAAGCCACTTGATAAAGAAATTGAAGTTGGTTCCATTATTCTCAGCCCGGGATTCAAGCCTTTTGATCCTTCAAAATTTGATATTTATGGATATTCAAATTTTGATAATGTTATTACATCCATGGAGATGGAACGAATACTAAGCGCAACAGGGCCCTATCAGGGACATCTTCTGCGCCCCTCAGACCGTAAAGAACCCAAAAAAATCGCCTGGCTTCAATGTATTGGTTCAAGAGATAATAACCGTTGCGATAATGGTTATTGTTCATCGGTTTGCTGCATGTATGCAGTTAAAGAAGCTGTAATAGCAAAAGAGCATGCTGATTATGAGCTGGACGCCGCTATATTTTTTATGGATATGCGTACGTTTGGTAAAGATTTTGAGCGCTATTATGATAATGCCAGAGAAAAAGAGGGCGTCAGATTTGTACGGTCAAGAATTCACACCATTGAGGAAGACCCTGCTACAAAGAATCTTTCCATGCGTTATTCAGATGAAAAAGGAAATATTATTATAGAGCAGTTTGATCTTGTTGTTCTTTCCGTTGGTCTTGAAATTCCACCGGAAATTTCCGAACTCGCAGCTAACCTTGAAATAGAGCTGACTCAGGGTAATTTTTCAAAAACCTCCGCCTTTGAACCTGTTTCAACATCAAGAGACGGGGTTTTTGTATGCGGAGCTTTTCAGGGGCCTAAAGACATTCCACAATCTGTTGTTGACGCAAGCGCCGCTGCCGCCGCTGCAGGAGAAATTCTAAGCGCATCACGAAACACTTTAACAAAAGTCAGGGAAAAAATTCCTGAAATAAATGTAACCGGAGATCGACCCAGAATCGGTGTGTTTGTCTGTAAATGCGGTATTAATATAGCCGGAGTTATTGATGTGCCTGGAGTCAGGGATTATGCAGCTACACTTCCCTATGTGGAATATGTTGATGATAATCTTTATACATGTTCGCAGGATACTCAGGACGAGATGACTGAAATCATCAAAACTAAAAATCTTAATCGAGTTGTAGTAGCTGCCTGCACACCTAAAACACATGAACCACTGTTTCAGGAAACTCTGGTTAACGCCGGTCTTAACAAATATCTCTTTGAAATGACAAATATAAGAAACCAGGCCTCCTGGGTGCATAAGAACTGTCCGGAGCTTGCAACTCAAAAAGCCAAAGATCTTGTAAGAATGGCAGTTACAAAGGTTGCACTGATGGAACCTCTGGAAGAAGCCGAGCTTCAGGTCACGCATACAGCTTTGGTTCTGGGCGGAGGTATTGCCGGCATGAGTTCGGCCAAAAGCCTGGCAGACCAGGGATACGAGACTCATCTTGTTGAGCAGAGTTCACAACTGGGGGGACAGGCCCTTAATCTTTATAAAACAATCAATGAAGAAAATGTGCAGGAAAATCTTTTAGCTCTTATTGATGAAATTAATAAGAGTGATAAAATCAACCTGCATTTAAACTCAACTATTACAGAAGTTGAAGGCTTTGTTGGAAATTTTAAATCTACAATTACTACAAAAGCAGGGGACGAGCAGACTCAGGTTATTGACTACGGCATTGCAGTACTTGCAACCGGTGCGGTTCCATTTCTGCCCCAGGAGTATAATTATGGTAATGACCCAAGGATTATAACCAGTCTTGAACTTGACAAAAAATTTATTGCTGATGATCCTTCCCTAAAAGAGATAAACTCCGCTGCGTTTATACAGTGCGTAGGATCAAGAGAGCCGGATCGGCCATATTGTTCCAGGGTTTGCTGTACACATTCTATTTCCAATGCTCTGGAATTAAAAAAACGTAATCCTGATATGAATATCTATATTCTTTACCGGGATATAAGAACATATGGTGAACGGGAATACCTTTATAAAGAGGCCAGAGAACGCGGGATTATATTTATAAGGTATAGTCTTGATAATAAGCCCGAAGTCAGCATCAAAGATGGTAAACTTATGCTGAAAGTTATTGATCATGTACTTGATCTTCCTTTGCTGATTGAAGCTGACCTTTTGACTCTTGCTACAGCGATTATTCCGAACAAGGATGAAGTCCTGGCCAATTTTTTCAAAGTTGCAATGAATGAAGACGGTTTTTTCATTGAAAGACATGTTAAACTCGGCCCATCGGAATTTGCAACTGACGGAGTCTTTCTTTGCGGAATGGCACATTACCCCAAGCCGATTGATGAAGCTATAGCTCAGGGCAAAGCCGCTGCATCACGCGCGGTTACACTGCTTTCAAAGGAAACAGTAAATACAAGCGGTACAGTCGCGAAAACAGATCCGTCCATGTGCAGTGCATGCGGAGTATGTATTGCTATCTGTCCTTATTCAGCGCCTCTATTTACTGAAGCAGGTCCCTTTGCAGGGAAAGCGGAAATAAATCCGGTTTTATGCAAGGGCTGCGGGTTATGCGTTGCATCATGTCGTTCCGGAGCCATTCATCTAAAAGGCTTTGATAATGATCAAATTTTTGCGCAAATCTTTGCTCTAAATGAAGCGGCTTAGCAAAATTTTTAATAAAAGGAATTATAATAATGTCTGATTGGGAACCAAAAATTGTCAGTTTTCTTTGTAACTGGTGTAGTTATGGAGCTGCTGACCTGGCAGGAGTCGGAAGGATGCAGTATCCTCCGAATATACGGATAATCAGAATTCCATGCACTGGGAGAATGAGCCCCAAATTTGCACTTGCTGCCTTGCGGGAAGGTGCTGACGGGGTTTGGGTGTCTGGGTGACATCCTGGTGAATGCCATTACCTGGAAGGTAATTACTATGCACGTCGGAAATTTGTTCTTTTTCAAAATTTAATGGAACATATGGGGATTGAGCCCGGTCGTATTCAATTTTCCTGGGTTTCTTCGGCTGAATCAACCAAATTCGTAAAAGTTGTTAATGAAGTCACCGAGTCGATTAAGGCTTTAGGTCCCTTAAAACATTTTGTCAAAGCAAAGGCTAAGGTAGTTTAAAATGACTGGATATATCGCTAAGATTAAAAAGATATCAAAACAGATTCTGGATGAAGGCACGGTTGATATGGTTATTGGGTTTCGGAAGGGAACCTTAGCATTGATGAATGAACCCTGTTTTGCCAAAACATCAAAGGCTGTTGATGATTTTGTCTGGGATGGCAACTGCGGAATAAATCTGGCCAACTATCTGACCAGCCGCAAAGAAAAAATCGGGATTATAGCCAAAGGCTGTGATTCGCGTAATATTATTACCCATATTATTGAAAATAAAATTGATCGGGATCAACTGTTTATAATCGGTGTACCCTGCAAGGGCATGCTGGATCGCCATTTGCTGTCCGCTAAATTTCCTGATGAAATTCTTAATGTCAGTGAAAGCGAAGATGCAGTTATAATCAAGGGCGCAGATTACGAAGAGACCTTGCCACGCAAGGAAGTTTTGCAGGAAAATTGTTCGGTATGTATTCATCGAAATCCTGTGATTTATGACGAGCTGGCCGCTGATTTGGTTGAAGAGCAGGCAGATCTTGATCGTTTTGAAGCTGTCAGGAAAATTGAAGCCCTTAATGCAGAAGACAAGTGGCAGTATTTTGAAGATTTACTGGCCACCTGCATCCGCTGTTATGCATGTAGAAATGCATGTCCGCTTTGCTACTGTCCCACCTGTTTTGTGGATGAATCCAAACCCCAGTGGGTCGGCAAAGGCCAGGATACTACGGATATTCGGACATTTCATTTTTTACGGGCTTTCCATGACGCCGGCCGCTGTACTGATTGTGGCGCTTGTGTCAGGGCTTGTCCCATGGGTATTGATGTCAGAATGTTTACCAAAAAGCTTGAAAAAGACTGCTTTGAATCATTTGGCTGGGAAGCAGGGTTATCTTTGGATGCAAGGCCACCCCTTGACACCTTTAATCCTGATGATCCAAATGATTTTATTTTATAGGCTTGCACTCTTGAATATGCGGTTGCAAAATATCGATACCCGTAACAGAATAAATCATAAAGGCAAATGCTATGAAGGTCATTAAAATTGACAAAAAAGAGTGGACCAGCGGAATTGAACAGGTGAAAAATGCCTACCGCGTTTTTGGTCCGATAAAGGAAGAGAATAAAGAGTTTAGCGCTTTTAAAGAGCTGGGCAAGGGTGTAACACCTGATCTTTCAGCGACAGATACCCGCCTTTCACCAAAAGGGATTATATTCCCTCAATCTGAGGCTATGTTTGAGTTCACTACTGATTCAACCAGTGATGATTGCAATTTAATGAATGTACCTGAAAAAGATTACTCGCCAAGAGCGATAGTTGGGATTCGGCCTTATGATGCGGCCGCTTTTACTCTGGTCAAAAAAAATTTTGATACACCTGAGTACCGTGATAATTACTGGGTTGATGCTTATGATGCCTGCACATTTATTGGTCTGGCAGTTAGTTCCCCCAGTATTCTGGATTTTAGCACCAGTACTAAATCCGGTCCCTTTGATGAAACAGGACTGGATGTTTTACTTTGCGATTTAGATGATCATTTCCTGGCTAAAGTAATTTCTGAAAAAGGCGAGACCTTTTTAAAGGCTGCAGGCTTTACGAATATTGCTGATGAAAAGGACGTGCAAAAAATTGATATATTGAAAAAAGAGGCAGAGGATAAAATTCAATCCCGGGTTTTTTTTGACAAGATACAGTCATATTCGATTTTAGATATATATGAGGCGAATTTTTGGGAGGATATCTCTTTTGCCTGTATCAATTGCGGAACCTGTACCTATGTTTGTCCTACATGCTGGTGTTTTGATATTCAGGATGAAATGCAGGGTAAAACCGGGCAGCGCTTTAAAAACTGGGATTCCTGCATGTTTCCGTTATTTACATTACACACAACCGGACATAATCCGCGGGGAACCAAACTGCAAAGAGTAAGGCAGAGGTTTATGCACAAACTAAAATATTTTTTGGATAAATATAATGACGGCATTATGTGCGTAGGATGCGGGCGTTGTATCCGTTTTTGCCCGGTTAACATCGATATTCGCAGGGTTTGTGATACCATGAACAGTTTTGAGCCTGCAAAATAATGCAGGTATAAGAGGTAATTGAATGATGAATCCATATCTTCCATTTCCAGTTCGGATTGATGAAATCAATATCGCAACTGAGGATAAAAGTCTTAAAACATTCAAATTTATTTTTTTAAATAAAGATGATGAAACAAAATTTGCTTATCAGGCCGGGCAGTTTGCCGAGCTTTCAATTCCCGGTAAAGGAGAGATCCCAATTGGAATTGCGTCCTCTCCTGTTGAAAAAGGCTTTGTTACATTTACAGTCAACAGAGCAGGACTTGTAACAACCCATCTTCATAAAATGAAAGTCGGGGATATTATGGGTATCCGTGGGCCACTTGGCAACTGCTATCCATGGGAAATGCTTGAGGGCAAAAATATTTTGATAATAGGTGGTGGCTTTGCTTTTACCACACTTCGTTCGTCGATTATATATCTTTTGCATCCTGATAATAGATCCAAATTTGGCGACATAAATGTTGTCTACGGGGCCAGAAGTCCTGGAATGCTCCTTTACAGGGAAGAATTATCGGAATGGGAAAAACGTGATGATATCAACATGCACATAACAGTTGACGGCACAGATGATCCTGACTGGAAATATAATGTTGGCTTTGTTCCAACTATTGTTGAACAAAAGGCCCCCAATGGTGATGCAGATACTTATGCCATTATTTGCGGCCCCCCTATTATGATCAAATTTACCCAGCCCGTACTGGAAAAGCTGGGTTATGATCATGATCATATCATTATGTCTCTGGAAAACCGGATGAAGTGCGGTATCGGCATGTGCGGGCGGTGTAATATTGGAAAAGAGCTAGTGTGTAAGGATGGCCCTGTCTTTACTCTGAACCAGATCAATCAAACTCCAAGGGAGTACTAATTAAGCCGGTAATGACTTATTGCAAAATTAACATGTTTTGTTTGTTGACATTTCAATATCAATAATATAAGTAATGTGTTTTCAAATAATTAATTTTAACAGGCTGCAGGCCGACACAATAATAATAATTTAAAGGAGGATTTATGCCGACAGTTGAATTTGGTGGAGATAGTTTTTCAGTAGACGAAGACGGGTTCATTGACGATTATAATAATTGGACAGTAAACTGGGTTCAATTTGTGAAAAAAGAGGAAGGTATTGATGAGCTCAATGATGAACATCAAAAAGTTATTACTGTTCTTCGTGAATATTATGAAAAAAATGGTATAGCACCCATGGTACGGGTTCTTTCAAAAGTCAGCGGTTTTAAACTAAAACATATTTATGAACTGTTTCCCTCAGGTCCTGGTAAGGGAGCCTGTAAGATGGCTGGCCTTCCAAAACCGACCGGATGTGTTTAATTTTTTATCAAAAATATAGTTTTGAGTGATATTTTTTAAAAGGCCCTGAAGTGTTTATTTTAGGGCCTTTTTTTATCATTTAAAGAGCTCAGAAATGATTTTAACGATAGAAACTAAAAGCAGAACCGAACTGCAGGATATAACTTCTCTTATTCAAAATGCCATTCAGAGGAAAGGTGTTTTAGATGGGATCTGTTTTGTTTATGTGCCCCATACAACGGCTGCTGTGACTATAAATGAGAGTGCTGATCCTGATGTAAAAGATGATATTATCGAGGTAATCAACAAGCTTATTCCATGGCAGGCAAATTATCGCCACCTGGAGGGAAACTCAGCCGCCCATATTAAGACATCTATCATCGGGACTTCGGAATTGATTGCCGTTGAAAATGGCAAGCTTGTTTTGGGAACCTGGCAAGGGATCTTTTTTTGTGAATTTGACGGGCCTAGAACCCGAAAGCTGCATGTGAGTTTTGTCAGCTGAGCCACCTGGTATATTTAAAACTCTGCAAAGATTTTTAATTCAGGAGAATATTCTAAATGCTGGATAAGATTGATAAGACGCTTTTAAATCGTATCCAGTCTGATTTTCCGATTACTCCCCGGCCTTTTCAAAAGCTCGGCCTGGAACTAGGTCTAAGCGAAAGGGATGTAATTGAAAGGGTTGCCAAACTAAAAAAGACAGGGATTATACGACGGATTGGGGGAAATTTTGTTCCGGAAAAACTTGGTTTTGTCAGCACCTTATGCGCGGCCAAAGTTTCTCAGGATAAGATTTCCTATTTTGCTGCAACCGTCAACAAATACCCTGGAGTTACCCATAACTACATACGGGATAATGAGTTTAATGTCTGGTTCACCTTTATCGCTCCTTCAATGAGTATAGTTGAACAACATATAGAAGAGATAAAGAGAGAAACCGGTGTGGCCATTATTCTCAATTTGCCGGCCACCAGGGTGTTTAAAATTAAGGCTCATTTTAATCTTTAGAATCTGTTTTACGATCTGTCATATTTATTTCCGGGGCACTAACTTACCGAATAAAAAAGATGATGCTTTCAAGTGCCACGCCATTTGGAGAAATTATTTCAACCATCCATTCACCTTTAAATTCCGGCACGATTCTCTTGGAACTATATGTCCTCCAGCTATTGGATTTCACAGGCAAAATAATTGAAGCTTTTAAAATACCTTTGTGATACCAGTTATGCGTAATATTTGTGTCTGATAAAGCTCCAGTGACTTTGGTGAAGCAGAATAACTTGCTGACTTCTTTTGCAAACACTTCGCCAGATCCAATCGGGGTTCTGTCGACCACATCCTGACAAATAACAGCGTCTTCAATTATAAGTTGTTTTACAGGGCTGTTTTCACCAAATCCTGAAGCTGCTGTAAATGATAGAATCCCAAGAGTTATTATTGCTGTTTTTAGAAAATTGGTCTTCATTAGATCCTCCTGTTTTATTTTTATACTTATAGATATTTAACAACTTTTATTTTAGCAAATATTATGCCTGGAGTCAATAAATTGCGCAACATTCTATATAATTTGACTCATCCAAATGGTGTTGCTATATTATTAAAAATAAATGCAAAATCTTTTTTGCAGAATCTGGAACAAAAGCCTAAGCGGAAAAACATGTTTTGTCAATGGAGGCGATATAATGTCTGAAAAAATTATGATCTTTGGAAAAGATACCTGACCATTTACAACTGAGGCTCGGGAAGCTTATAAGAAAGATGGTGAAATTGTAGAGTATATTAATGTGCTGACAGATAGTAAAAAAATGGAAGCCATGTTGAAATATTCTAATGGATCGCGCAAAGTCCCTGTAATTGTGAAGCAAGGTCAAGTCGTTATCGGGTATAAAGGCAGGTGCTGAGCTGTAAAATAAAATCGGCCGGAGGCCGATTAAACTAAACTCAAACACGGTAAGTTAAATAGATGGAAAAGCAATTTTTAATAGATGATTTAAAACTTGGTGAATCCTGGCGATTGTTTAGAATTATGGGCGAGTTTGTTGACGGTGTTGAGAATTTGCATGATCTTGGGCCGGCTGTTACAATTTTTGGTTCAGCCAGAACTGCATCTGAGGATTCAATTTGTAAAAAAGCGGAAAAAATAGCCTCTCTTTTTGTAAAAAATCATTTTGGGGTTGTCACCGGCGGCGGCGGTGGTGTAATGGAGGCTGCCAATAAAGGAGCTTCTGAAGCAGGGGGAGTCTCGGTGGGCTTGAATATCAAATTACCCTTTGAACAAATTCCAAACCCTTATGCTGGTATCAGGCTGGAGTTCAAGTATTTTTTTATCCGCAAATTGATGTTCATGAAATATTCAACAGCCTATATTGTCATGCCGGGTGGCTTTGGCACTCTGGATGAATTATTTGAAGTCATCACCCTTATCCAGACCAGAAGGATACGAAAATTTCCCGTAATTCTGGTGGGCACAACTTACTGGGAGGGGCTGGTAAAATGGATAAAAAGCCAGATTCTTGAAAAACAGCGAATTTTGGCTGAGGATCTTAACCTGTTTCAGATACTTGATGATCCTGAAGAGATTGTCAAAACTGTTAAGGAAAAGGTTATAATTGAAGATTTCGATAGCTTTTCCAGATCAATTAAGAAAATGAAAAGCCGTTCCTAATATAATTCTGATTTTACAACCGTATTTAGAGGGCTTTATTTTTTTTAAGAGCATCAACCACCAATGGCAATATTTTTCCTGATTGACCCTTAATAAACAGATCTGCATAGCCTGAAAGTGATGATTTTTCCGGATTTATTTCAATTAAGAAAGCTCCATTTTTTTTTGCCATAACCGGCAGCATGGCTGCTGGATGAACTACTCCCGATGTTCCCAGAATAAGCATTAGATTGCAGTTTTCAGATGCACTTATGGCCTGGTTAAGTTGCTGTACGGATTCACCAAAACCAACAAAGTCGATCCGCTGTTTCCCGCCGCAGTCACATCTGGGAAGATGCTCAAATAATGATTCCATGGTTAAAGAAGAAATTGACCGGATGATTTGAGTTAACATACTGAAATATTCTTTTGGATGGTTTTTTTGCTGCCGTTCGCATTGAAGGCATTTTAAACGCAAAAAATTACCGTGCAGCTCATATACCGTAGAGCTCCCGGCGCTAATGTGTAAATTATCTACATTTTGAGTAATAATGGTTTGAAGATATCCCATCTGTTCCAGATCGACCAGGGCTTTATGGCCTGGATTGGGAGTGGCTTTTTGAAGGGTTTCCAAAAACTCAAGCAGAATTTGGGGAGCCTGCTCAGGATGATTACGCATTACAGCCATCATTCCGCCTGAACCCCCCTCTGGAAAACGATCCCACAGCCCTCCGGGTTCCCGGTAAGTGGATATGCCGCTTTCTTTTGAAATTCCAGCACCGCTAAAGGCCACAATTTGTCTGGAAGCATAGATCGAATCGGCTGTTTTTTGAATCAAAGCCTGTTTTGTCATGGTATTTTTCCCTGTTTTTTTGTATACTTTAATTTTAAAATATATTATTGTCTATTTCTGAAAATCTGTCGTGATATATTTTTTCCTGCTCGTCAAGTATTTCCTTTAAAATATCCAGGTCAGTCATGGGATTCATAATTACACTACGCAAAACAACAAGTTCAATTTTGCTTTCAATGTCTGGTATCAATCTAGTTCGAGAAACAAAGCTAAAACCAGCCTCTCTTTGAATTCTCTGAACAGTGCGGTTAATTGCGTTTAATCTTTTTGTGATTTGCCATTTTTCAGTGGGATCAGCCTGGCGCAGTTGGTTTTTATAATGATCCGGACAGATGCGGTAAGTTAAAATATTAAGTTTAGGCGGAGTTATCAGTTCAAAGCATGGCCGGTTTTTTATTTCATTGGCAAACAGGGCTGCAGTTTCAATACCATGATCAATTAGCAGCGCATAACCCTTGGTCCCCATAATTTTCAGGGAGCTATCAAGTACCAGAGAATTGGCCTCTCTGGAACCTGCTATTGACTTGATACCCAAATCCACAGATCCCGGGCGGTTGACATAATTGGAATGATAGGCCACAGCTTCCATAGAATCAGGGTCTTTAAAGTAAACCATACCACATCCAATAGGCATATAAAACTGTTTGTGTCCGTCAATAGTCACAGAATCAGCCAGTTCAATGCCGTCAAGTAAATATTTGTATTTTTCCGACATTAAAGTTGGGCCACCCCAGGCAGCGTCGACGTGGAAATAGATATTATTTTCTTTACAGATACCCGCAATTTTTTTTAAAGGATCAACGGTTCCTGTTTCAGTAGTGCCGGCAATGCCCACGACCGCCAGGATTTTGGTATGATTGTCTTTGGTGTATTTTTTGATTTGTTCTTGCAGTTTGGTAAAATTTATCTGCTGCTTATTATCCACATCAACGGCAATAATATTCTGGTTTCCAATTCCCAAAAAACCAGCGGCTTTTTTCAATGAAAAATGACCGCGACGAGAAACCAGAATAACACTGCGATTAATATTATAAGCTGCATAAGCCGCGGCAAGACCCTCTGCTTCTACGCCTTTAAATCCATCCTTAGCCGCAAAACAGAGATTTCGGGCTACCCAGAGCGCGGTAAAATTTGCGCTTGTGCCGCCCTCCACAAAAGCCCCCAGAGTAGTGTAAGGATTTTGGACATGGGTATTATAAAAGGAATCACTATTATTATAAATCAGCCTGTGAATTTTAGCCAATACCTGTTTTTCTACAATAGAGGCTACTTTAGAGGTTTCCAGTTTGTTGACATTCTGATTTAGAGCTGTCACGATTGTTTTAAGATGAACCATAAAAAATGGGATGGCAGAGGTCATATGCCCGATAAAATATGGAGAGGCAATGTTTACCGCATAAGGTGCCAGATTTTTTACAATATCGTTTATGGCGGTGGTTAGTTTTTTTTCCGGATCTTTGGATATTTTGGTATCTGTGAAATGTAAACAAAGCTCCGGCAGGCTGATTTCTTCAGTGATTCCAACATGTGCCTTAAGGAAATCCTGCAACTCAAAAAGAATCTGCTCCATATATTTAATTAAAGTCGCTTTTGCTTTCTCATTTTCAGGTCTGACAAAGGTTCTTAGGAGCGCGTCCCAGTCAGCTATAAGTTTATTTTTTTTTTCTATTTTATCTGTTGCAATCATAGTAATATCTTTATCAGTAATTTTCATACTCAAATTCAATTAAACCATAACTATTTATAATAAAACGATTATCATTATTTCTCGGCGCTATAAATAATTAACAGGCCCTGCCAGGCAGAATGTATCGACGCTTAAAATGTAAAGTCATTTTTGCGCGTGCCATAAACGTTAAGAAAACTTTTATTTGCTTTCCGGTATGGGTAAAAGGGTTCTAAGAATATCCTCTTTTCCTATGATTCCCAACAAGCGGGAGTCTTCGACCACGGGCAGCGTATGAAAATTACTGTCTACCATCAGGGCAGCAACTGTTTTAAGTTCAGTATCCGGCCGAACCGTGACGGGGTTTGCTGTCATGGCTTCCAAAACAGTGGTGGCGGCAATTTTATTGACCTGCTTTTCAAGCTGTTTCATAGATGTCAGTCTGATAAAGCCGTCAAGAAAGGTAAAAATAGTGGGTATTGGCATCTTTTTCTGCTGAGTAATAAGATCGCTTTGACAAAGGAGACCTGTTAATCGGCCGCTGTCGTCCACTACCGGCACGCCGTTAATCCTGTTGTCAAGCAAAATTTTGGTAGCTTTGGCAATATCCATATCCTCAGTGACCGTGATGAGCTTTGTAGTCATAATATCTTTTACGGTAACCATTAGTTCCTCCTGTAAGACTATTGGGAGACGCAGTTAACTATTTAACTTGGGTTTTTCCTGTCAATGAATATTTCCAGGTTTTTTTATCTCGAATTATTACTTTATTGACAGCCGGAGCATCTATAGATTGTCCATATTAGTACTTTTCTTGGAATCCATATTAAATAGTATAATCAATTCAAATTAGCAAGTTATTTTGTCCTCGTTCCTTAGGGTTCGCGCAAAAATAAGTTGGCAATTTTAAGTGTTGAGGCGCCAGGCCGGCAAGGCGCGAAAGTTTAAGGAATATCAAGCATATTCCGAACTTTCGCAACGCAG
>JASFBJ010000495.1 GCA_030149585.1 Desulfobacterales bacterium
GGCGCAAGATTGGGCGCCATGCTGAGAAGGCCGATTTTAATATGCCCGATAAGGATAGTGATAACGATTAAGGCATATATATAGCTTTTAGCCATGCTGCCAATTGCATTTACTACGGTTCTAAACATGAGCGCTGACATACCGGTTACAGTCATTTTTACATCAGGGTATGTTTTCTGAAGATGATTATTTACTATTTCAAGAAATTTAGTATTGGCTGTCGCGTCCACGAAAGGCACCTTCACCATCAGGCGCGCTTTTGAAAACCGGCTGTCTGTAAAGTCTTCCATATCGTCTGATCCACTGTTTTCAAAAAGAAGCAATTCCTGGGCGATCAAATTTTTATTTTGGGGAATAGCGTAAAACTCTTGCCGGTTTTCATTTAAGGCACGGTTTATTTCTTTTAAAATTGTTGTAAGGGACCAGGCTTTTCCGGCAAATACCCTTCCTGCCTCGAGTGTTTCAAGATATGCGGCAGTCTTTTCCATTCTATTTAAGATATCCGGGTCATATAAACCGTTTTCTTTTCCAGTATCTAAAATAATTTCCAGACTGACGGAACCTCGAAGCTCCCTGTCAATTTTTTCCGTTGCAACCCGCACGGAATTATTTTCAGGAAGCCATTTCAATACATCGTGAGAGAAGCGGATTTTCATTATACC
Source organism: Desulfobacterales bacterium (assembly GCA_030149585.1). Classification (GTDB taxonomy): domain Bacteria; phylum Desulfobacterota; class Desulfobacteria; order Desulfobacterales; family JASFBJ01; genus JASFBJ01. Next base: position 663 of record JASFBJ010000495.1, read on the forward strand.
AGCTATTGAGAAAGCAATGATTATTGTAGATATGATAAGAATTTTATATGGATGACCGGTTGCAATCCGGCCTATTTTTGCAAGAAACCTGTCGATTGCCGTATCTTCCGATATGTCTTTTTTATTTTTTAAAATTTTAACAGGTATCACGGCAAGTAGAGCCGGCAAAAGAATAATTGTATAAACCATTGCAAGCAGCACACCTGAGCCGGCAAAAATTCCAACATCCGCAATTGGTGCCACCTCTGATGTTGAAAAGGAAAATAACCCACCTGCCGTAGTTGCGGCCGTCATAACAACGGCAAGCCCAGAATGACCCATGGAATAAATAATGGCCTCTTCCTTGTTTTGCACGTTCTTCAAGGATATTTGTAAACATACCGATTATTGAGGCAAAGTTTCCGGCAATAATTTCAGGAAGGTTTTGTCTATTTTTTCTCATTAAGAGAATCCAACAGGACACGGCTAATATGCAATGTTTTCTTTCCAATCCCTTTTTTCTTCGAAGTATGATTCAAACGCAGTAAACATGCGGGGCAAGCGGTTATTATGTTATTTGTGGATACGTCATCAAGGACTTGCGCTCCTACATCCACAGCAAGATCCAGAAAATTTCCAGGCACGCCCCCACCTCCGCCACAACATGGAGCATTTTTCCTGTTATTTTTCATCTCTGAAAAGTTCACGCCGCAAAGCCTTAATATGTCCCGAGGTTCTTCATAAATACCATCTATCCTTCCCAATTCACAAGAATCCTGGTATGTTGTCCCTGTATCATCAATAAATTCTTTTTTTGATGTTTTTTCCATTTTCCGTAAAAAAGGAAGCAATACCTGAGAGAGGTGTAACACTTCCAGATCGATTTTGCCGATTATTTGTGGAAACCAATCTTTAAAAGTGCGGTAACAACCAGGACAAATTGTAATTATCCTCTTTACTCCACGGTGCGAAAAAAGTTCTTTAAGACCTTAAAATTGTTAAAGGCCCAAGTCACCTCCCCCCATATTATAGAGATAATAACCGCACCAACCCCCTTCCCCCATCAGGGCAAAATCCCACCCCGTTTTTTTCAGAAAAAGAAAGGAGAAAAGGGCAATTTCT
>JASFBJ010000047.1 GCA_030149585.1 Desulfobacterales bacterium
GGTCAAAATAACCTATAAAACGGTTTTCTTTTATCTGAAACAAATCACCGGTATGGAAAAATCCATCCTCTTTAAAGCTCTTTGCTGTCATTTCAGGCTGTTTGAAATAGCAGGGGATAACGCTCGGAGCCTTGTACAGGAGTTCACCCACATCACCTGGTTCGGTTACTTCCTTACCATTTTCATCAATAATTTTGGTTTCAATTCCCCTGAAAAATGATTCGCAAGTCCATTTTTTATCTTTTACACCAAAATTAGGAAAATTTATTCTTTCTTCCAAAGGCGTGGTAACCGGACCGCTAATGATATTGGTTCCTTCGTTTTGCCCCCAGTTATTGATGATTTCAATTCCCCATCTCTTTTTATACTCTTTAATTGCGTATAGTGATGGAGGCGCTGAACCGGTTACCAGCGTTCGCAATGATGAAAAATCAAATTCATCCACCTGAGGATGCTTTAAAAGCATGATCAACATTGCAGGTACCAGTAAAGCTCGATTCACCTTTTCCTGAATAAGCTGCTTGACAAAAACAGTTCCATCAAATGGATGGTGAAGCACAAGAGTCGCTGCTGTGCGAATCCAGGGAATAAATCCAGTGGCCCCGGTCATATTTACCATAGGGGCGGGAATCATTATCACATCTCCCATTCGGGCCTCATATAACTCAATAAACATATTACTTTGAGCATACCAGTTGTTATGACTCATAGGGCAGCCCTTGGGATCCGCTTCAGTGCCGGATGTCCATTCAATAAAAAAGATATCATTGGGATCTATCGGTATGCTGTCCAGCATGGCCTCATCACTATCTTTTTTGATCATTTCCCGTACTTCATCAAGGGTTATAATATGTTTTAAAGTTGAGAGATTTTTCTGAAGAGTTTTCCCCATTTGAGCATGTTTAAATTTGGCGAATTCATTAACTGTGATATAAGCAACAGCTTCAGTTTTTTTGGCAATATACCCCAATTCTTTTTGTCTCCATTGCACTGGAATCGGTGATGGTATAGCCCCTGCTCTGGCAATTGCCATGTAAAGCATAGCCAGCTCCCAGCAATTTGGAATCTGCATGACAATCACGTCATCTTTTTTTATACCTTTTTTCACTAGAGCCGTGGCAACGCTATTAACCGCCCGGCCTAAGTCTTGGTAAGTAATTCTTTCTGGTTTCAATCCCAGCAGCACTTCCTTATTCAAAGGATCAACCAATGCAATTCTATCTGGAAACCGGGTTATATTTTGGCGAAAATCGTCTAATAAAGTCTCTTCCCGCCAATACCCTTTATCCATATATTCTTTAATAACGGCTGGTTTTTCTAAAATCATATTTTTCCTCCCTATGTTAAAACTGTTAAAAAATATTATGTGTTAAAAATAGCAGGAACTTCCCACCAAACAAAAAGGCTGACTCTGACAAATGATTCAACATTTTGTTGTTCAGGCGTGAGGATGAAACGCAAAAAATATAATTATTATCACAGACAAATTACTAATACAAATACCAACTTGTATTTGCATTAATTATTGCTGAAAGTCTTTTTTGATCAACAACCTGAATAATGATATTCAAAGTTATCAGCTATTCTGATGCGCTCTGAGGTCAGGATGAGAATGTCTGAACTGTGATTTATATGATTAAATATGATGGCTATGATTTAAAAACCGGATATAATCAGAGAAATCCTGAAATCAAATAAATCGCAGTCCAGACAATTAACAGTTAAAAAATTTCTTCTTTTAGCAGACAGCAGGCAATTTTATATTGTTCTCCTGTTTTACCTTCAGGTGGCAGGTTGTCCGGCTGAATAATTTTATTCATTACGCACCCTTGGGGAATTTTGAGACCAAACAGATCCATTTCGTTAATTTTGGGACTTTTGCTAAGTTTATTATCCACAATGCCAAGGCTGTGAATGGGATAATCTTCACATATGGGGCAGCGGTAAACACGACCGTTTGGGAAAACAAAATAATTTTTTGCTACCAGCCCTGCGCACTCAAATAGTTCATCCGGTTTTAAATATACCTTGGGATATGTAACCCTTATTCCCAGCCGGGCAGCTGCTGTCGCTACCTCTGGGATGATTTTCAGCCAAAGATCAGCGCCTACCTGTGCCATACTGCCCTGATTTGAGTTAAGAGGTTTCGGCATGGCAAGATTGCCTCTTAATCCAATTACCTGAATAAAAAACCGCTCTATCTTAAGATCAGATACCAGAGGTATCATTTTTTCAAGTTCATGAAGGTTGGCCTGGCTGACCGTATAGATTAAACTGGTGTTAAAACCAAGGGCTGCTGCTTGTTTAATTCCAGCAATACATTTTTTATAAGAGCCTTTGCCTCTTATCAGATCGTTGGTATGCTCTGTTGCTCCATCAAGGCTGAAACTTATATAATCAATTTCAACAGGCTTGATTTTATGTAAAATATTATTAAATAAATAACCGTTGGTATCAATTGTAATAGAGGCATACCCCAGTTGGCCGGCCTTTTTAACAGCAAGTGCCAGATCCGGATGCAAGGTGGGTTCACCTCCTAAAAAAATCACATTGGCTTTTTGTGCCTTATCAGCGAACAGAGTCAGCCAGTTTTCAATGGTTTTTATGGAAAGTGTATTTCTTCCATGCTGGGATGGATTAATATAGCAATGCCGACAACTTAAATTACAAGTGGTGAGGATATGAAAGAAAAGGTTAACACTGTTTTTTGCAAAAGAAACTGTCTTTTTCATTGTTGAAGCTGTTTTTTATAGCTTTTAGCTTCCTTTTTTGTTTTAATTAATTCTTCATTGGTTAAACGGAGGCGGTAAGTCATATATTCGGCAAAAATTCTATATAGCAAAAGCAGAAAATCCAGCCGTTCATCTTGATTATCGGCAGAAGAAAGACGATTTTTAGCAGATGTATCCACTGCCAGACACACGGTTTTACCATCTGCAAATACTGAAGCAGATCGGCTCTGATCATCGATAATTCTCATCTCACCAAAAATTTCACCCTTTTTGCTGATTGATCCTATTTCTTCCTCCTCTTTGGAGATAATAATTCTGCCGGACAGCAAAAAGTAGAGCCAGGGATCCATATCCCCCTCTTTGATGATTATTTCACCATCGTCATATTGCCTGATCTTGCTTAAACGTAAAAGTTTTCCCAGATTAGTAGTTTCAAAATGCTTCAAGGCGGAGATAGTCATAAGTCTTTGAATATTCTCTATATTTTCCTTAAGATATTTTGACTCAATCATTTATGTCTCCAAAAGCCGTAAGTTGCGATGAGTTGGTATAATTATTAATTTAATACTGGAACTAAAGAAAATGCAAGCAGAAATATTTTAAACATCAAGCTGTGATGCATAGTTGAAAAAATTAATTCGTCCTCGTTCCTTAGTCAATTTCTAAACAGTTTTTGGAAAGATTTTCATCAAATTCAACAGGGTAGCATCCGTCAAAACAGGCCTTGCAAAAATTATTGGCAGGATCAGGTATTCTGGTGAATTTGAGAAGCCCTTTCAGACTGAGATAATACAGGGAATCCAGACCAAGATAATCTTTAAGTTCAGGGATTGTCATTTGGGCAGCTATCAGTTCCCCTTTTGTGGAAAAATCAATTCCATAATGGCAGGGAAACCTGTGGGGCGGGCCGCTGACCCTTAAATGAATTTTTTTTACACCAAGCTCTCTTAATGCCTTAACCCTGGTTTTTACAGTGGTTCCACGGATTATTGAATCTTCAATAATGATAATATCTTTTCCCCTTAGCAACTCCTTAACAGGATTCAGTTTAACCCTGACGCTAAAATCACGCATGCTCTGGGTGGGCTGGATAAAGGTGCGCCCCACGTAGTGATTGCGAATCATCGCCATTTCAAACGGAATGCCGGAGGCCTCTGAATAGCCAAGGGCCGCGTAGGTTCCTGAATCAGGAAAAGGCATCACCAGATCCGCCTTAACAGGGGCTTCTTTTGCCAGGCAGCGACCGTGCTCTTTTCTTACCTGATATACGGTATGATCTAACAAAATACTGTCCGGCCTGGCAAAATAGATAAATTCAAAAATGCAAAAAGAGCGTTTTTTGGCGGCTGGTATTTTTAGACTTTTAATACCGTTTTTACTAATAATTATAATTTCACCAGGATCAAGTTCCCTGACAAACTCTGCCTGCACCAGATCCAGTGCACAGGTTTCGGATGCCAGAACATAATGGTCATTTATTTTGCCAAGACATAAGGGCCTGAATCCATTTGGATCTTTAAAACCGATAACTTCTTCACGGCTTGTCAAAACAACCATTGAAAAAGCCCCTTTGAGTCTTGAAACTGTTTCAATCAGCGCTTTTTCAAATCCCAGATTTAATTTTTTTACAAACAGATGTAAAAAGACCTCACTATCCATGGTAGTTTGGAAAATTGAGCCTGATTCTTCCAGTTCGCTTTTTAATTCCAGAGCATTTACCAGATTGCCGTTATGGGCTACAGCATAGGAGCTTTTTTTATGACGCACTACCAGAGGTTGTGCATTGGCAATAATTGAACTGCCGGTGGTGGAATAGCGTACATGACCTATGCCACTGGTTCCTTCAAGATTTTCCAGAAGATCCATGCTGAATATATCGGGCACCAGCCCCATGCCTTTATATTCATCAATATTATTATTGTCGGCAACAGCAATTCCAGCGCTTTCCTGGCCGCGATGCTGGAGTGCATAAAGCCCGAAATAACATAATTTAGCAGCCTCTTCATGACCATAAACACCTATAAGACCGCAGGCGTCTCTGGGGCGCCTGTCTATTTTATCTTTATTTGGTTTATCTTTATTTAATTTATCTTTATCTGGTTTTACCGGCAGATCTGAATTTTGCGGTTTAAGGTTGTTATGAGAAGGGCTGCTCATTTATCAACTCCTTTGATAATCCTGAAGAGATTGTATTGCCAGATTATGTTCTTTTAAAGCTTTTAACCCTCTGCTCATCGCCATGGCGCCTGCGATAGTAGTTACATAGGGTATTCCAAATTTTAAAGCCGCTCGGCGAATGATATAGCCATCTTTGCGAGGTTCATCACCTGAACCGGTATTTATAATAAATTGAACTTCATTATTTTTTATTGCATCTGCTACGTGGGGTCTTCCCATGGACACCTTATTAACCATCTGATTTTCAATGCCATGTTCTTTTAAAAAAAGAGCGGTTCCCCTGGTAGCCATAATGGTAAATCCTATGGCTGCTAATTGTTTTGCAACCTCTAAAACAGCCTTTTTATCCCTTTCCATGACACTGATAAAAACCGTTCCACTCGTGGGCAGATTTTGACCGGCACCCAGCTGGGCCTTGGCATATGCTGAACCAAAGTCAGCCGCGATTCCCATAACTTCTCCAGTAGATTTCATCTCCGGCCCCAAAAGTGTATCCACACCTGGAAAACGGTTAAAAGGCAGCACAGCTTCTTTTACCGAGATATGATTTGGAATTTTTTCACTGGTTATGCCCAGCTCCAGCAAGGTTTTTCCAAGCATCACCCTGGTCGCAAGTTTGGCCAGGGGCACTCCAGTGGCTTTACTGACAAAGGGAATGGTTCGTGATGCTCTGGGGTTTACTTCCAAAATGAAAAGTTGTTTATCTTTTATGGCGTATTGAACATTCATCAGCCCGATTACGTTAAGTTCCATGGCCATAGCCTTAGTGGCTGATGAAATCTCATCAATAAGTTCAGGGCTGATACTATAAGGTGGTAAAACACAGGCGGAATCACCGGAATGCACTCCGGCCGCTTCAATATGCTCCATAATCCCGCCTATAATAGTTGTTTTTCCGTCTGAGATCGCATCAACATCAACTTCCAGAGCATCTTCTAAAAATTTATCAATTAAAACAGGATGCCCCTGGGAAGCCTGGATTGCAAGCAAAGTAAAATTTTCCAGGGATTGCTTATTATAAACAATTTTCATGGCCCTTCCTCCAAGAACAAAAGAGGGGCGAACAATTACCGGATAACCTATTCTTTCAGCCACAGCCAGGGCTTCTGAAATATTTAGAGCAGTCCCGTTGGCCGGCTGTACCAGGTTAAGTTTTTTAAGCATGACCTGGAATTGTTCCCGATCTTCAGCCCGATCAATATTTTTCGGCTGAGTTCCAAGAATGGGCACGCCCGCATCAAAAAGTGGAGTAGCCAGATTTAAAGGGGTCTGTCCACCAAACTGCACAATTACTCCATCAGGTTTTTCAGTCTCAACAATATGAAGTACATCCTCTTTGGTCAAGGGCTCAAAATATAGTTTATCTGAAGTATCATAATCTGTGCTGACCGTTTCCGGATTGCTGTTGACCATGATACTTTCCACACCCTCTTCGGTTAAGGCAAAGGCGGCATGCACACAGCAATAATCAAATTCAATTCCCTGGCCGATCCGGTTGGGTCCCCCGCCTAAAATCATTACCTTGCGTTTGGTTGAAACACGGGCTTCGTTTTCAAATTCATAGGTGGAATAATAATAAGGAGTTGCTGCTCTGAATTCCGCGGCACAGGTGTCCACCAGTTTATAAACCGGAACCAGGCCCATTTTTTTACGAACACCGGCAACAGTATCTTCATCTGTTTTAGTCAAATAGGCAAGTTGTGCATCGGAAAAACCATATGCCTTGGCTTTTTGCATAAGTTCCAATGGAATTGCGCTCAGTTTTTTTCTTTCAGCAATTTCATTTTCAAATTCTATGATTTGACGGAGTTGAAATAAAAACCAGGGGTCAATGCCTGTAATTTCGTATATTTTCTGAATTGAAAAGCCATCCTTAAGAGCATATCGTAAATAAAAGATCCGCTGGGAATTAGGTGTTGACAGCTTTTGTTCAATTTCAGTTTTTGAGGGCGCCCTGCCTGATAGATCAATTAGATCTTTTCCGTCTGCGCCAAAGCCAAAACGGCTGATCTCAAGGGATCTTATACCCTTTTGGAAAGCCTCTTTAAAAGTTCGTCCAATGGCCATGGTTTCGCCCACTGATTTCATAGAGGTGGTCAATATATCTTCAGTTTCCGGAAATTTTTCAAAGGTCCATCGTGGAATCTTGACCACGCAATAATCCAGAGCAGGTTCAAAGGCAGCCTTTGTTTCACCGGTGATATCATTGGTAATTTCATCCAGTGTAAAGCCTACCGCAAGTTTGGCGGCAATCTTGGCAATTGGAAAACCCGTGGCTTTGGAGGCCAGGGCAGAGCTGCGCGATACCCTGGGATTCATTTCAACTACAATCATTTCACCGGTTGTCGGCTGAATGGCAAACTGAACATTGGAACCGCCGGTATCCACCCCGATCTCCCGCATAATGGCAATGGAAGCATCCCGCATTATTTGATATTCACGGTCGGTTAAGGTCTGGGCAGGAGCCACTGTAATACTGTCGCCGGTATGTACGCCCATGGGGTCCATATTTTCAATAGAGCAGATAATTACTACATTATCGTTCTTATCCCGCATGACCTCCAGTTCAAACTCTTTCCAGCCAAGGACGGATTCTTCCAGCATGATCTGATTGATAAGACTGGCGGTCAGTCCGTTTTTAACCATTTGATCCAGTTCATCCGGATTATAGACTATTCCGCCGCCGGTACCTCCCAGAGTAAAACTGGGCCGGATAATCATTGGAAAGCCGATTTCGCCTGCTATGGTGCGGGCCTGTTCTAAACTATTTGCAATTCCGCTGTTTGGAATTCGCAAGCCGATTCTTGTCATGGCAGCACGGAATAACTCTCGATTTTCGGCCTTTTGAATAGCGTCTATGGAAGCGCCTATCATTTCCACATGAAAGGTCTCCAAAACTCCCATCTTTTCGACTTCCACTGCTGTGTTAAGACCTGTCTGGCCGCCAATGGTCGGCAAAAGGGCATCAGGCCGCTCAAGGGCAATGATTTTAGCCACGGTTTGAGGTGTAACAGGTTCAATATAGGTTTTATCGGCTATTTCAGGGTCAGTCATAATCGTGGCTGGATTACTGTTGACCAGTATAACCTGATAACCTTCCTCTTTAAGAGCCTTGCAGGCCTGTGTTCCGGAATAGTCAAACTCGCAGGCCTGACCAATGATAATTGGTCCGGCTCCGATAATCAGAATTTTATTTATATCAGTTCGTTTTGGCATGGAGTTATGATTGCGTTTGAATCAAGTTAATAAACTTTTCAAACAGGTAGCTAGCATCATGGGGGCCAGGAGATGCTTCAGGGTGATACTGAACAGCAAAAACCGGATAGTCCCTGTGGCGAAAACCTTCCAGTGTGTCGTCATTCAGATTAATATGGGTGATCTCGACATTATTTTTTTCAAGCCCGGCAATATCAACGGCAAAACCATGGTTCTGGGAGGTTATTTCAACCTTTCCTGTGGCCAAATTTTTTACAGGCTGGTTAGCTCCCCTGTGGCCGAATTTTAGTTTATATGTTGTGCCTCCCAGAGCCAGAGCCAGGATTTGATGCCCCAGACAGATGCCGAATATTGGCCGGTAGCCGATCAGCTCTTTGACTGTTTCAATCGCATATTGAACAGGTTCAGGGTCTCCAGGGCCGTTGGACAAAAATATGCCATCAGGTTCCAGCGCTTTTATATTGTCGGCATTGAGTCCTGCGGGCACCACAACAACTTCGCAACCTGAATCGCTAAGAGATCTGAGGATATTATATTTTATACCGAAATCAATGGCGATTATTGATTTTTTTTCCCCTTTAAATTGCCAGATTGAAGGCGATAGAGGTCTGGTGCCTGGATCAAGATAATTGACGGTTTTGTTTTTCCAAACATAAGGGGTCTTGGTGGAAACTGTTTTTGCAAGGTCTTGACCAAGCATGTCTGGAATTTTGCGGGCCTTTTCTACCAGGTCGGCTGGATCAAGGTTTTTCGTTGAAATAAAAGCTTTCATTGCACCGGCATTACGAATATGTCGTGTTAAAGCACGTGTATCCAGGTTTTCCAGACCAAGGACGCCCTGATCTTTTAAATAATCAGCTAATGTTCTGGTAGATCTGAAATTAGACGGGAAAGCCTGATACTCCCTGACCAGAAAGGCTGCCACCTGAATCCGGCTGGATTCCACATCCACAGGGTTTATTCCGTAGTTACCGATTAACGGGTAAGTCATAGTGACAATTTGACTGTTATAGGAAGGATCTGTCAGAATCTCCTGATAACCGGTCATGCTGGTATTAAATACCACTTCACCACCTGCCTCTCCAGTGCCGGTAAAAGAACTACAGGGGAAAGTGCGTCCGTCTTCAAGTGCTAAAAGTGCTTTCATTACATTACTCAAACCAGATTAATTTATTATATATGCCGAATAACGACTTTTAAAATCAAACCCCTTTTAGCATACTGGCCTGGCAAATCAAGAAAAGAATCATATAAGAAAAAAAATAGCAATTTTACGAAAATTCCGGAAAAATGCCTTTTTGAAATATTATTTTTCCAAAAAAAAGGAATTCAGGCTTGACGAGCCATTGTTTAGTTAATATACTAATTATAAGTGTATTGACTAAGTTCTCCAATATAAAAATTGTAAAAAACCAACAGGAAAATAATATGGATCTTAAAAAAAGCCTGTGTATTATGGTTGTGAAAACCGGCCGCAAGCTTTTACGAGCCATGCGCGAAAGTCTGATTCCCTTTGGATTAACAACCGCCCAGTTTTTTCTTTTAATGGCACTGTACCAGAAAGATCATATTTTAATAAGTGTTTTAGCAAAAAAAGCCGGTTTGGATAAAGCTACGCTCACCGGAATGCTGGATCGGCTGGAACGAGATGGACTGATTAAAAGAGAAACAGCTCCTAACGACCGCAGGGCAATCGAAATTTGCCTTAGGGATAAAGCCGTTAGCATGCAAGAAGATTTAACCAGGCTTTATAATGAGACCAATCAATCTTTTCTTGCTGTTTTAAACAAGGAGGAAAAGCAGGCCCTTTACAGCATAGCTGAAAAATTTGAAAATCAAGACTTGAAACAACTAGTCATTAAAAATAAACCCAGAAAATAAAACAAGGTGATTTAGCTTAATTAAAAGGAGCGAAACATAAATGAACAAAACTCATGAAATTGAAAAAAAACTGGAACCGCTCTTTAATCCGCGGTCAATTGCTGTAATTGGGGCAACAAATAATTCAAATAAATGGGGCTTTTCCACTATAACCAGCGCAATAGATGGCTTTAATGGCCCGGTTTATCCGGTTAATATACGGGAAAAGGAAATTATTGGGAAAAAGGCCTATAAAAGTGTAAAAGATATTCCAAAAGAACAACCAGTGGATTTGGCAATTATTGTAATACCGTCAATACGTGTTGCTCAGGCTATGCAGGATTGTCTTGAAAAAGGGGTTAAGGCCTGTGTTATTATATCAGCCGGTTTTGCCGAAATAGGCGAAGAGGGCCTTGCGCTGCAAGATGAGGTAGTGGCAATTGCCCGTAAGGGAGATATTCGTATTGTTGGGCCAAATTGCATGGGGCTCTGGAGCGCAACTTCCGAATTGCGAGCATTTATGTTTCCCCTGCGGGTTAAGGCCGGCCCAATTGCCTTTGTTTCTCAGGGCGGCAATGTGGGCGGGGCCATTGTAGGCTCTGCTTATGATCGCGGAGTTGGTTTTCAAAGATATGTTAGTTGCGGTTGCACAGCTGATATTCAAATAGAAGACTATATTGAGCATTTTGGTCTGGATCCTGAGGTAAAAGTAATTCTCGCCTATATTGAAGGCCTTAATGATGGTCAGCGTTTTATCGAAAAAGTGAAAAAAGTAACTAGAAAAAAACCGGTTATTATCATAAAACCGGGAAAAACCGACGCTGCTGCCAAGGCTATCAGCTCCCATTCAGGCGCTCTGGCTGGTTCAGATCTTTTATATGATGTGGTTTTCAAAGGAGCCGGTGTTATACGAGCCGATACATCAGAGGAATTACTGGATTACGCCATAGGTTTTTTACTTCAGCCCCTGCCTGAAAATAATAGAGTAGTAATTGTTACTCCAGGAGGCAGTTACGGGGTTTTATGCGCTGATGCCTGCGCTATCCTGAATCTTGATGTAATTGATCTGCCTGCCAGGACCATTGCCGAATTTGACAAGATCTTTCCACCTCGCTGGAGTCGAGGCAATCCAGTTGATCCAGCAGGTGACCGGGATTTCCCAGCCTATTTTAAAGCTGCTGAAATGTTGTTGGAGCTGGATGAGACCGATGCTATTTTCTTTATGGGTTTTGGAGATATTTCAGGGGTGCCTGATGATTTTGCCGAACATATGGAAAACTTTAAAGATGCTAATGGAAATTATGATGCTTTTACTCAGGCCCTGTTAAATATTGGTTCTCAATTCCCACAATTGATCCACAAATGGATAAAAAAATATAAAAAACCGGTTTTGACCACAACCTTTACTCAGGAAACCCCTACTTTGGAAGAGGGCGTCTTACATCCTTATCCTTCCCCTGTGAGAGCTGCCAGGGTGTTAGCTGCATTATATGAATATAAAGTTTATCTTGAAAAAGAAGGGCATTATAAGGATAAACCATTTGATCCCATGGAGTTCTGGTGGCTGAATAATAAATAAGAATTGCTCTGCACGCGGGCCCTATTGGTACTGAATAAATAAACAGGTTTAATATTGCCGATTTTCAGGTCAGACCAGTCATATCAGTCTAATCTTTTAATTTTAGACGCTGCAAAATTTCTTATAACAGTTGGTTTGCTGATATGGCTGATGGTCGGCAGTTCTGGAAATCTCAGCTATAACTGGCAATGGTACCGAATACCCGGATACCTTTTCACTTATGCTGACGGCAAATTTGTTGCAGGACCTTTGCTTGATGGCTTAAAAGTTACATTCCAAATTACCATTATCAGCCTGATCCTTTCATCCCTGTTTGGTCTTACAACGGCCATTTTCAGGTTATCAAATTCTTTTATTGCACGGATACTGGCTCGTGGATACCTGGAGCTTATCAGAAATACTCCCCTCCTTGTACAACTTTTTTTTATCTATTTTGTCATCTCGCCTGTATTTGGAATAAATCAATTTACCTCAGCAGTACTGACCTTAAGCCTTTTTGAAGGCGCATATGCATCGGAAATATTTAGAGCTGGAATTATCTCAATCCATAAAGGACAGTGGGAGGCAGCTTATAGCCTTGGCCTGAGCAATTTTCATACTTACAGGCATATCATCCTTCCCCAGGCTATCCTGCGAATGCTGCCGCCCCTTGCGGGTCAGGCTATATCGCTCATTAAAGATTCCGCTCTTGTAAGTACTATTGCTATTTATGATTTAACCATGAAGGGACAAGAAATTATTGCGCAGACCTATCTGGTTTTTGAAATATGGTTTACCATTGCCGCTATTTATCTTATTATCACAGCAACATTATCGGCAATAGTCAGGATTTTGGAAAAACGCTTTGCCGTTGACAATATCAGCAGGAGTCTTTAAATAAGAATTTTAATTTACCGTGCAAATTTAAAATACAAAAGGATATTATAATGAAATCATTTTCTTTAATACTTAGTACCCTGCTTATAGCTGCAACAGCATTGCTTTTTATTGCCTGTGAAAATAATTCCGATTCCCCTGAAAAAGTCATGGAAAATACTGTCGAAAAAGTCCAAAAGCGGGGTATTCTTCGAGTAGGCATGTCCACTTTTGTACCATGGGCAATGAAAGACAAAACAGGAAAGCTCATCGGCTTTGAGATTGATGTAGCAACACGTCTGGCTGAGGATATGGGGGTTTCAGTTGAATTTGTTCCCACCAAATGGTCCGGTATTATTCCGGCATTAACCACAGGAAAATTTGATGTCATTATAGGCGGCATGGGAATACTACCGAGCCGCAATCTAAAAGTCAATTTTAGTATTCCATATGATTACACCGGCATGTCGATTGTGGCTCATAAAAAGGTTGCAGCGGGATTCAATGATCTTCAAGCTTTTAACCGATCCAATGTAATTATTGCCCTAAGGCTTGGTTCAACTGCCGTCACCGCAGCAAAAAAATATTTGCCGAAGGCGCAGCGCCGTCTTTTTGACGATGAGTCTCAGGCATATCAGGAACTGCTCAGCGGCAGAATTCATGCTGTAGTGGGCTCAGCTCCGACACCTGCTTTTCAGGCATTAAAATATCCTGATAAACTGTTTTTGCCTCTTGATAAGATCTTTACAAAAGAACCCATTGGTTTTGCGATAAAAAAAGGAGATTTTGATACTCTAAATTATTTCAACAACTGGATCAGGTATGTTGAGGCCGAAGGCTGGCTTATGGAACGAAAAAATTACTGGTTTGAAACAAAAGACTGGGAAAAAATGATTAAATAGATTGGGGAAAAAACTAAAAAACAGAATAACCAACCTGGATATCGTCATATCATTGGCTTTGATTTTGATTTTTGTCTGGCTTATTTACAGGGTCAATATAGAAATTGATTATAAATGGGACTGGGGCGTAATCCCACAATATCTTATTCGATTCGACCCTGAAAAGGCAGGATGGGTATCAGGCCTTATCATGCAAGGAGTGTTTACCACCTTGCGCTTGAGTATATGGGCAACTATACTGGCCATGATTTTCGGTATAATAATGGGCCTTTTCCGGATAAGCCACAGCCTTTTTAACCGATTGATCAGCTGGTGCTATGTTGAGCTCATACGCAATATTCCCATTCTTGTCTGGATATTTATTTTCTATTATTTTATCAGCGATCAGATTATTGCTCTTTCAGGTTTGGATGAATTGGCAAGATCAAAATCGGAAAATGTCAGCAACCTTTTAACTTTTTGTTTTGCTTCTCCCACACGGCTTCAAGCATTTTTATCCGGTCTTCTGGCCCTTGCTATTTATGAGGGAGCCTATATAACAGAAATAATCAGGGCTGGTATTGAATCAATTGAAAAAGGGCAGTGGGAAGCATCTTTTGCCCTTGGATTTACCAGATGGCAGCAGATGCGCCATATTATTCTTCCCCAGGCCATACAAAGAGTTCTGCCGCCCCTTGCCGGGCAGTTTATCTCTACGATTAAAGATTCTGCTATTATTTCGATAATCTCCATTCAAGAGCTTACTTTTCAAGGCATGGAACTTATGTCCGCAACATTTTTGACATTTGAAGTATGGATTACCATCATGGTTTTGTATCTTTTACTATGCCTCACTTGTTCCTTATTAGTAGAGCGTATTGAAATATACATGAGCACTCAACATGGAAAGCAAATATCATCAGAAAATGGTTATTCACTGATGCATAAATAGAATCTTATAATTTTATAGCCCTCCCAAAGAAATTATGGCAACTTGACATCCGCTCTTTATTATCATAAAAGCTATGTATCGTGATTTTATAATGCTAATGAAATTTATATTAAAATAGCCCAAAATAATAATATGAAAGGAGATAAACATGTCGGCAACACTTATCAAAGGAACTGAAATTAGAGAGCAAATATTGGAGGAAATTACCGCCGAAGTTGCTAAAATTAAAAAGGAACATGGGGTTGTGCCTGGTCTGGTAACTATTCTGATTGGCGAAAATCCAGCTTCAATGTCCTATGTGACCTTAAAAATTAAAACCGCTCACAGGGTTGGTTTTACTGAGGTTCAGGACAGCCAGCCAGTAGATATTTCTGAAGAAGATCTATTGGCTCTGATTGAGAAATATAATAAGGATGAATCTATCAACGGTATTCTGGTGCAATTACCCCTGCCAAAGCATATTGATGAGAAAAAAATATTAAATGCCATTGATCCGGATAAAGATGTTGATGGTTTTCATCCGGTTAATGTGGGTCGCCTCATGATTGGTGGTGATGAGGTTAAATTTCCGCCTTGCACCCCGGCTGGAATTCAAGAGATGATCATACGTGCCGGTGTTGAAACCAGTGGAGCTGAAGTGGTTGTGGTTGGAAGATCCAATATCGTCGGCAAACCAATTGCAAATATGATGTTTCAAAAAGGACCTGGAGCCAACTCCACTGTAACGGTTGTCCATACCCGCACTAAAGACCTTGCCGCCCATTGCAGACGAGCTGATATTTTAATTGTGGCTGCGGGCGTACCTGATCTGGTAAAGCCGGAGTGGATCAAAAAAGGTGCCTGTGTTATTGATGTGGGTGTTAACCGTGTTGGTGAAAAAATTAGTGAGAAAACAGGCAATAAGATTGCCATCTTAAAGGGTGATGTGGATTTCGATGCAGCCAAAGAGATTGCCGGCTATATTACTCCTGTTCCAGGAGGCGTTGGACCCATGACTATTACAATGCTGATGAAAAATACTTTAAAATCATTAAAATTCAAATTAGGCATTAACTAAGGAACGGGGACGAAATAACATCCACAAGTAGGCGCACAGATTTAGGTTTGTTCGATCTATCCGATCTAAAATTAGGTACAAAAGTTGCAGGAATAGCGAGCTATTTCAAGATTTT
>JASFBJ010000496.1 GCA_030149585.1 Desulfobacterales bacterium
CGCAAAATAAGCGGGTTAAGGGCAAGCTGAATAAAATAAAAAAGCGAATATTGAACATTTAACGGGCTGTTGCCCGAACCCCACTTTCAGTAGCAGAAAATATAGAAATTAAACCTTATCCAGTTGGTACATGTAGTAAATTTTTTGGAATAGCTTTGTTTGTGAATAAAGCTAAAAATTGAAGTATAAATTGTCCTGTTCTGTTGCTTTTTTCTGGTTTCCGATTTGCTACCGCCTGGGCAGCATCTGGTTTTTTAACATATTGAACAAGTACCATTACATTCTGGATTGCTGCAGTTAAATATTCCTGGATCTTAACACGCCACAAACGCCTCCATCGGGCCCGTTTAAACCCATAGCGGGTGCTTCTGGCAAATGAGCGCTCCATAAGATACTGGCGGGTTCGAATATCTTTAACCGATTCCTTTGATTCCGATTCCAACAGCATTTTGTTCAAGTCTTCCTGTCGTTCATGACGCTTTAATGATCTTCCAGTCTTGCTTCGAGTGCATTGGGAGAATGAACGACAATTACGACACACGCTTAGGGGCGCTGTATATTCCCACTGCCTGCGCTTCTTGCTGAATCGTCTGCGTTTAAGCTCTTCTCCCTCAGGGCAGGTAAACGAGTCGCTGCCAGTATTGTAAACAAAATTCTCCTTGGGGAATATATCCTTCTGACTACCAGAACCACGATGGGCTTTTTCAAACGATGCAAAGTGACCTTTCAGCCCTAAATCATAGCAGTCCAGGTAGTTTGTAATAATGCCGTACTTGCTGTCAGCAACACAGGTTTGAGCCTTTAACCCGGTGGTCTTTTCATGCTCTAAAAACAAAGGTTTTAGTAAGTGAGCTTCATTGACAGACCCAGTAGTCACGGAGGTAGCTGTAATGATTTCATGCTTTCCATCAACACCGCGATGAACCTTGTATTTTAGCTTGGATCGGCCACCTCCCTGACGCTGAATCGATGCATCAGGATCCGTAGTTGATAGATATTTGCTATTGACACTGCCGGTTTTGGGAGGATCAATATGGTCATCGTCAGACTGATTGTTTTCCTTTTCAAGGCGGTCTTCAAGGAGTTGATAGCTTTTTTTGAGATAACGTTTGATATCGTGAGTATTTACAACCGAGTTATTGGAGGCATCAGCCTGGATATTGCTTGAATCCATAAACAGGTTGCTGCCGTCTACAAGATCGGCTTGCACACACTGGCTGACGATTCTTTCAAAAAAACACTGGAAGGTACTCACTCCCCATCGGGTGCGAGCTTTACTCAACACGCTATGGTTTGGGATTTCATCATCTAACTCGTAGCCCAAGAACCACAGCCAGTCCAATCTAAAGGGCAGTGTGGACATGAGCTCGCGTTCTGACCTGACGTTGTAAAAGATTAAAAGAAACATCAACTTTAATATTACAGGTGGCGGTACAGAAATATTACCATTATGACCATATTTATCTTTTACTTCTTTGTAGACAAAATCAAAATCAATCATATTTGATATTTTTCTGAGAATATGATTTTTAGGGATACGTTGACTTAGATTGAATCTGGTGTAAAAAAGTTTTTTTTGAACTTGAGGCTGGCGTCCCATCATAAGGCGAAAACTCCTTTTGAGTTGATAACTATTTAAATTATCTCAAAAAACAGCCTCAAAATCAAGCAAAAATAGCCATTATTTTAAATTAATTCAAATGATTAACTGTGTTTTCGAGCATGGCCTTCATATGCTTTATGGAATGCTGATAGATCTC
>JASFBJ010000241.1 GCA_030149585.1 Desulfobacterales bacterium
TTTGGTGAGGTTAAATCCCTGACAGGGATCAGCACACAGGTGAAAAAAGGTCAAATTTTTTCTTTGATAGGCCCCAATGGCGCCGGAAAAAGCTGTTTGCTGAATTGTATTAACCGTTTTTATCAACCTGACAGCGGCAGTATAATCTTTGAAAAACATGACCTGTCCAAATTTTCATCCAATAAAATTGCCAAATTTGGTATTGCCAGAACTTTTCAGGGTACTGAACTCTTTCATGGCCTGACCGTGTTGGATAATATTAAATTAGGAGCCCATGTCCGCCTGAAAACCGGTCCCTTTTCCGCTTTGCTTTACCTTGGCAAAGCTCATCAAGAAGAGATGCGACTGAGACAGGAAGTGGAAAGCAAAATTATCGATCTGCTTGAAATAGGATCCATTCGGAAAAAAATTGTTGGAGTGCTTCCCTATGGATTGCAAAAGAGAGTTGAGCTTGGCAGGGCCCTGGCCATGAATCCCAAATTGCTTTTGCTGGATGAACCCATGGCAGGCATGAATCTGGAAGAGACTGAAGATATGGCCCGCTTTATTCTGGATGTAAATGAGGAGTGGGGCACCACTATCGTCTTGATTGAGCATGATATGGGTGTTGTAATGGATATCTCCGATTGGGTATGCGTCCTTGATTTCGGCCAAAAAATCGCTGAAGGACTGCCAATGGATATCCGCAATAATCCACAGGTAATTACAGCTTATCTGGGAGAAGAAGAATCAACCCATTCCAGAATGGGGTAGGGCTCCTGCAAAATAATTATTATTGCTTTCGATATTTTTTTATGTTTCCAAGAGGAGTTCCAAGAGGAGTTCAATGACCAACCATACGCTACCACGGCTTTTATTAAAAAACCAAATAAAATACGGCTCTGATAAAATAGCTCTAAGAGAAAAGGAATTCGGCATCTGGCAGGAGTATTCCTGGCAAGACTATTTTGAGCATGTCAAATGCTTTGCCATGGGCCTGGATGCGCTAAATATAAAAAAAGGAGACACTCTTGCCATTATCGGAGATAACCGCCCTGAATGGATCTGGGCTGAGCTGGCAGCCCAGTCTTTGGGCGCTATTCCCCTTGGCATTTACCAGGATTCCATCCTGGAAGAGGTTGCTTATGTTATCAAGCATTCTGATGCAAAAATTCTTATTGCTGAAGATCAGGAGCAGTGTGATAAAATACTCTCTTTAAAAGCTGACATACCTGATATAATAAAACTTGTTTATACAGATAATAAAGGCATGCGAAGCTATAATGATCCGTTTTTAATGAGCTTTACTGAAGTTGAAAACCTTGGCAAAGAAAAGCACGCATCTGATTCTCAATTTTTTGAAAAAAAAGTTGATCTCACTGATGAAAACGATGTTGCGCTGATTGCCTATACTTCAGGCACCACCGGTTTCCCGAAAGGTTCTATTCTAACCCATAAAAATATGCTTTCAATGGCAATTAGCCTGAATAAGATTGATCCAAAATATGAATCTGATGAATTTTTTTCTTTTTTACCCTTGCCATGGGTTGGAGAGCAGATGATGGGGGTTTGCTCTGCTTTGTTTTCGGGCTTTACGGTAAATTTTCCTGAACAGCCGGAAACCGCCATGGCTGATCTTTTTGAAATCGGCCCCAATGTTCTTTTTTCTCCGCCCAGAATATGGGAAGGGATGTCCCGCTCAATCATGGTGCGCATTCAAGACGCAACTCTTTTTAAAAGAATCTGCTATAATCTCTCCTTGACCATTGGATATAAGTGGGCTGATTTTAAATTTGATAAGATAAAACCGCCCTGGTACTGGAAAGCAATTTACAAAATTGCTTATATTATTATGTTCAGAGCCTTAAGAGACCGGCTTGGATTTTCGAATTTGCGAAGCGCCATGACAGGTGGAGCCCTTTTGGGGCCGGATGTCTTCAAATTTTTTCATGCCCTTGGAATTAATCTTAAACAAATGTATGGTCAGACGGAAATGTCTGGAATATCAACTATTCATCGTTCAGGGGATATTCAATTTGATACAGTGGGTCCGCCTATCCCTGGTACTGAAATCAAAATATCTCCTGAAGGAGAAATTCTTTCACGTGGTGATGCTCTATTTCAAGAATACTGGAAAAATCCTAAAGCTACCGCAGAAACTATTGTAGGCGGCTGGTTACGCTCAGGCGATGCAGGATATTTTACGAAAGACGGCCATCTGGTTTGTATTGATCGTCTAAAAGATATGATGAAGCTTAAAGACAGTACCAAATTTTCGCCGATATTTATAGAAAACAAGCTCAAATTTTGTCCCTTTATTGTGGAAGCAATGGTGCTGGGGCCTGAAAGAGAATTTATTACAGCTATCATCTGTATTGATTTCAGCAACTGTGGGAAATGGGCTGAAAAAAATAGAGTCACATATACTACCTACACTGATTTAGCATCTAAAAAAGAGCTTTATAATTTAATTGAAAAAGAAATTTACCGGGTCAATAAAACCCTGCCCGATAAAATGCAAATCCGTAAATTTTTACTTCTATATAAAGAGCTGGATGCTGATGATGAAGAGTTAACCAGAACCAGAAAACTGCGGCGAAAATTTATAACTGGAAAATATTCACAAGAGATTGAAGCTTTATACGGCAATAAAGAAACAGTGTCAGTTGAAAGTAAAATCCGCTATCAGGATGGAAAAACCTATACCATGCAGACCAGTTTAGATATTTGTGCATTAAAATCCAACGAGGAATATGAATCACAATTTGAAAAAATGAGTTGGTGGAAAAAATTAATAAAATAAACTCATCAATATAAGCCATTTCAAAATCTATTGACACAGCCTTTTGGCTTTTGGACACAGGAGTCCCATGAGCGATAAAGAATTGCTGAAAATAAAAAATATTCATCTTAAATTTGGTGGCAATGAAGCACTTTCCAATATCAGCTTTTTAGTCCCAAATAATGAAATCATCGGCCTGATCGGTCCTAATGGAGCCGGCAAAACCTCCCTTCTTAACTGCATTACCATGTTTTATAAGCCCTATAAGGGACAAATCTTTTGGGAAGGCTCAGACATTACAGGGAAAAAGCCTCATCAAATTCCTGCCTGCGGTATCTCCCGTACTTTTCAAAATATGGAACTTTTTTCAGGTCTGACAGTGCTGGAAAATTTAATGGCCGGCCGCCACATATTAATGAATAGCGGCGCTATTGCCTCTTCCTTATTTTTCGGGAAAGCTCGCAAAGAAGAGATACGGCATCGCGAAGCTGTTGAGGATATAATAGATTTATTAGAGATGGAAGCTATCAGAGATAAAATTGTGGGCTCACTTCCATATGGACAACGAAAAAGGGTCGATTTTGGTCGTGCGCTTGCATTAGATCCCAAACTTTTACTGCTGGATGAACCACTGGCTGGAATGAATGTTGAAGAAAAAGAAGATATGGTTCGCTTCATCTTAGATGTTTATGAATTAAAAAAGATCTCAATTCTGCTTATTGAGCATGATATGGGCGTTGTTATGGATATTGTTGATAAAATTATTGTAATCGACTTTGGAAAAAAAATTACCGAAGGGCCGCCTGCAAAAGTTAAAAATAATCCTGAGGTAATTAAAGCTTATCTTGGCAAATCAAATAATAAATAATTTTTGCCTGCTATCTGGTATTATAATTTCTTCAAATGTCCAAAGGAAAGTGTAGCAATGAGTAATAAATATACCCTGCCCCAGTTATTTAAGCAAAAATATGAACGATATGGCAAAGATAAAATCGCCCTGCGAGAAAAAAATCGCGGGATCTGGCAAAGCTATAGCTGGTCGGATTATTATCGTAATGTTAAATATATAGCGCTTTATTTAATCAGTTCAGGACTCAAACCCGGCGATAAAGTTGCTATTCTTGGAGAAAATACACCAGAGGTCTACTATGCTGAAATCGCGACTCTGGCAGCCCGCGGAACAGCAGTTGGTATTTTTTCTGATTGCACGGCAGATGAGGTAAAATACTTCGTTAATCAAGCGGATATTTCCTTTATCTTTGCTCACGATCAGGAACAGGTTGATAAAATACTGGAAATCAAATCTGAAATACCCCAGGTGCTAAAAACAATTTATTGGGATCCTAAAGGCCTTTGGAGTTATGAAGATCCCATCCTGATATCTATGGAAAAAGCGTTAAAAAAAGGTCAGGATTATGATCAAAAGCACCCGCAACTATTTGATAAAATTGTTAAAGATGGCCAGCAAGAGGATATCGCCCTGCTGGTTTTCACCTCCGGCACAACTGGAGCGCCAAAAGCTGCCATGCTGGATCAAAAATGTCTGGTCAATGGATCATTATCATTTACTGAAGTAGAACTATTTAAACAAGAGGACAGTTATCTTTCTTTTGTGCCGATTGCCTGGATAACAGAACAATTAATCGGCGTTGTTGCTTCAATCCTTTCCGGTTTTGTGGTTAATTTTCCTGAAAGCGCTGAAACCGTGACTGAAAATATACGGGAAATCGGACCTGGAATTCTTTTCTTTTCACCAAGGCAGTGGGAAAGCATCAACCGGATGGTTCAATCAAAAATCATCGACACCACATGGCTTAAAAGAAAAGTTTACTCATTATGCCTTCCAATCGGACATAAAATGGCTGACCTGCAACTCTCCCAAAAAAAGCCAGGGATTAAACTGAAAATCCTTAATTTTCTGGCTCAATGGCTGGCCTTTAGACGATTAAAAGACAACCTTGGTTTATCAGGTGTCAAGGTAGGGTATACGGCTGGATCCGCCATCAGTCCTGATATTATAAAATTTTTCCAGGGCATTGGCGTAAACATCAAACAGGTATACGGCAGTTCTGAAATGGGTCTGGTAACTGCTCATCGCAACCAGGAAATCCGGCCGGAAACATCGGGTCTGCCACTGCCTGGATCAAAAATTAAACTTTCTGAAGATGGTGAGATATTAATCAAAAGTTCAGGGATGTTCGTGGGATATTATAAAAATGAAACAGCCTATAAAAAGAAATTTTCAGACAACTGGTTTTGTTCCGGGGACTATGGATATATTGATGAAAAAGGGCATCTTATAGTTATTGATAGAATGGATGACTTAAGATCATTAAAGGGAGGCAAGAAATTTTCACCCCAATATCCTGAAATAAGACTTCGATTCAGTCCTTATATCAAAGAAGTTCTGGTTGTTGGTGAAAAAGAAAGAGAATTCGCAGCCGGGCTGATAAATATTGATTTAGATAATGTTGGGCGCTGGGCTGAAGCCCGGTCCATACCTTATACTACTTTTGCAGATCTTTCACAAAAAGATAAAGTAATTGAATTAATAAGAACAGAGATTGAAAATGTTAATAAAACACTTCCCCAGGAAGCCCGAATAAAAAAATTTTTAAACCTGCCCAAGGAATTTGACGCAGACGAGGCTGAACTGACCCGAACCCGGAAGCTGCGACGGGCTTTTCTTGAAGATCGTTATCGCGATAATCTGATTGAGGCCTTATACAGTGATAAAAATGAGTATGAGTTGGAAACTGCAATAACTTATCGGGATGGTCGACAAAGTGTTGTGAAAAAAAATATCAAGATA
>JASFBJ010000497.1 GCA_030149585.1 Desulfobacterales bacterium
AATGTGATACAAATGACTTCTAAAATACTGCTGTTCAGTGACCTTGATCGTACCATTTTACCCAACGGATATAATGAAGAATCGCCCCGGGCACGGCCTGTACTGCGGCGACTTGCAGAGCGCCCGGAAATAACTCTGGTTTATGTTACCGGACGGAATAAAGCACTTATTCTGAATGCCATCAAAGAATTTGCCATACCCCTGCCGGATTATGCTATTGCAGATGTGGGGACTACGCTGTATAATATTACGAACGGCAAGTGGGAAACGATTGCAGACTGGACGCAGCATATTGGAAAAAATTGGGCCGGTGTGACGGGGCAAAATCTGGCCGGACTACTGGATGATTTGGATAATCTGCGATTGCAGGAACCCGAAAAACAAAATCAATATAAATTAAGCTATTATACGAATCACACGGTTGATCACCACCGGCTTATTGAAAAAATTCGTCGTCGTCTCCAGACCAAAGGTATCGCTGCCGGTGTAATCTGGAGTGTTGATGAACTGAACACGCTGGGGCTGATCGACATAGTCCCTGAACATGCGAGCAAACTGCAGGCCATAAAATTTCTTTTAAAGAAGCAAGGAATTTCTGAGCAGCGTGCCGTTTTTGCCGGCGACAGTGGCAATGATCTTGATGCGCTGGCAAGCGGGTTGCAGGCCATTTTGGTCAAAAATGCCGCCGAAGATGTAAGAAATAAAGTTTTAAAAATACTGTCACACAATCAGATGACGGACTGTCTGTATCAGGCAAGAGGCGATTTTTTCGGAATGAACGGCAATTATACTGCCGGTGTGCTCGAAGGTTTGGCGCATTTTTTTCCTGAAACAGAGAAGTGGATAAGAGAGGTAATATATGATTTTGGTTGTTGGTGAAATTTTGTACGATGTGTTTGCGGATTACAAACGTATAGGCGGAGCACCTTTTAACTTTGCCTTTCATCTTAAAAATCTCGGTTTTCCTGTCCGTTTCATTTCAAGAATTGGAAACGATACCGACGGAAAAAATATTTTAAGAAAACTGGATCAATTTGGATTTAACCCGGGTGATATCCAGATTGATCCTGTCCATCCCACCGGAAGCGTCCGGGTTAGGCTGGATGAAAACGGTGTGCCTGATTTTAAAATTACCCCTGACGTTGCCTATGATTATATCGAATTTGTGCAGGAAGTACACGCACCTTTAATTCACACATCAGAGCTAATCTATTTCGGCTCCCTGGTTCAAAGAAGCGAGTTGGGCTTCAGCAATATTCAGGCGATCCTTTCACACAAACCCCCTTCTGCACGCTGTTTTTATGATATCAACTTGAGGCGGTCATGCTATAATGATATTATTATCCAAACCTCGCTGTCACAGACCGATATATTAAAAATAAACGAAGAAGAGCGTGATAAAGTCAAGCGTATATTAAATTATAATAAAGATTCCGAGACCTTTATGCAATATTTAATGGATACCTATGCTTTGGAGGTTATTTCGCTTACCAAAGGTGATCATGGAAGCGAAATTTACACCCGGGAGGGTCAGTTTAGTATTAAAACAACAAAAGTTGACAAAGTTATTGATTCGGTAGGGGCCGGGGATGCCTATGCCGCCATGCTTGCGGCTGGAATTCTCAGACAGTGGCCCCCTGACATTATTTTAAACAGGGCTTCCTTGTTCGCATTGCAAATTTGCAAGATAGAAGGCGCAATTCCCGAGTCAGTATCATTTTACGAACCTTTTACGAATATTATATAGACTTTTAGATA
>JASFBJ010000242.1 GCA_030149585.1 Desulfobacterales bacterium
TTAAAAAGACTGGATTCCCATTTTCATGGGAATGACAGCGCTATAGGCAAGATTCGACTTTTTACGAGACCATCAATAATAAAATGGTATCAATTCACTTGCTACGAGCTATAGTCATAGAGCAAATTGGGACACTTAGCAACCCTGTTGTGGCGGAAAAAGAGTAAATATAGTTAAAAATAATAGTGGCTTTTGGGCATCCTTCATTAATGGCCAACGATAGTTTACACTTTTGACGGTTCTCGCTTTCTACCAAGAAACTTCTTATAGAAAAAAATGGCGCCGCGAAATATAAAGCTCGTTCCTAAGCTTTGATCTAAAAAGCGATTAATATTACTACCTGTTTTATCCTGTGCCGGGCATTCCTGCCCGGCACCTATTCTTAAAAGTGAGTCAAAATTGCCGAATTCAGGACTGTAAAAAATCCTCAATCTCAGCATTCGTATAGCCAAGCTTTATAAGTATTTCTTTATTATCTTTGCCGACTTTTCCAGGCAATTTTAACCTGGTTTCTCTTTCTCCGTTAAATTTGACAGGAAAATTAATGAGATTGAAATCATCCATTTTATTTATCAGCCCCCTGTGTTTGATGTGGGGATCTTCTTCCAGTTCATCCAGAGAATTAACAGATGTTAAGGGAACGTCTTCGTTTTTAAAGATATCCAACCATTCAGAGCGGGTTTTGTTCAAAAAGTATTTCTTTAACAGGGCTTTTAGCTCATCTGCGCGTTTTATTCTATCAGCAGTTGTTGCATACTCCTTTTTTTCGGCTATCTCATTAATATTCAATATCCGGCATAGATTTTTCCAGAATATATCTTCTATGCAGCCGACCGCAAGATATTTACCATCCCTGGTTTCAAAAACACCGTATGCCCCGCGCCTGAGAAGCATATCTTTTGATGGCCTTTTCCTTTCATAATACTCACCTAATTTCGGTCCAAGCCAGGCAAGCAGACAATCGGTTATGGACACGTCCAAATATGCGCTTTTACCGGTTTTGTCTCTATTTCGTAAAGCAGCAAGGATAGAAAGAGCGGCATACATGGCGCCACATAAATCAGAAATTTGGATGCCTCCCCAATCCTCTGGAGGCCCTTTGGGATCGCCGCTTATACTAAGAACCCCTGAAGTTGATAAATAATTAATCTCATGCCCTGGATCATCTTTATAAGGTCCATCCTGTCCAAAACCGGTTAAAGAACAATAAACTATGTCTTTTTTTATTTTTTTTACAGCTTCATAATCAAAGCCAAGGGATTTTGCTACATCAGGCCTGAAACTTTCCACTAAAACATCGCTTATTTTTATCAATCTTGAAAGAATTTCCCTTGCTTTTTCATCTTTCAGGTTTAAGGAAATAGACTTTTTGTTTCTGTTTACAGCACTATAATATTTGGGCATTAATCGTAAAAAGTCACCCTTTGGGGGTCGTTCAATTTTAATTATTTCAGCGCCCATATCTGCCAGCAAAGATGTTGAAAAGGGCCCAGGCAGGTGGTGAGTTAAATCCGTAATAATAATACCTTTTAATGGTAGCAATTTTAACCTCCTTTTTTTTATAATAAATGATGGAATAAACTTATATCAATTCAAAGGGTTTCATGCCTTTTCTTTATTTTTGAAGTTTATTGATCTTTGAAGATGTCTTTTCTGCGCTGAAAATATTTTTTTATGAAGCCTTATGGAATTCGGAACAACTTCCACCATTTCGTCATCTTGAATAAAGTTTATTGCCCTTTCGAGTATCATGGGCTGCACGGGCGAGCAAACAGTGCTTTCATCTTTTCCTGAAGCGCGCATATTTGTCAGCTTTTTTTCCTTGGTTGGATTTACGTTTATATCTCCTCCTTTATTATGCTCTCCAATTATCATTCCTTCATAAACATGTTCTCCTGGAGCGATAAATAGGCGTCCTCTTGGTTCAAGGTGAAAGAGAGCATATGCAACTGATTTACCCTGCCTGTCGGAAATAATCGAGCCTGTGGATCTTGTGGGGAATTCGCCTCGAAACAGCTCATATTTTGAAAAAATAGTATTCATGATTCCTGTTCCCCTGGTGTCCGTTAGAAACTCATCCCTGTAGCCGATCAGGGAACGGGAAGGAATCGAAAATTCAACCTGCACTCTGCCATGCCCGTTATTCACAAGGTTTGTAAGCCGACCCTTGCGCAAAGAAAGCTTTTCAGTGATAATGCCTAAATAAACGTCAGCACAATCTATATATAATTTTTCGATTGGTTCCAGAACCTTCCCGTTTTCATATTTAAAAATCACCTTGGGCCGTCCAACGCTCAACTCGAACCCTTCACGCCGCATGGTTTCAATCAGGATAGCCATTTGGAACTCACCCCTGCCTTTAACGCGAAAACGATCCCTGTCCTCTGTTTGTTCGAATTTAATGGCAACGTTTTGCAGAGTCTCTTTGATAAGCCTTTCGCGTATTTTTCCGGATTGTACGATTTTACCATCTCTTCCATTCAATGGAGAGGTGTTTATCGTAAATTCCATGGAGATCGTGGGCTCGTCCACTGTTATTCTTTCAAGGGGTTTTGGAAATTCTTTTGTGCAAACAGTATCACCTATCTTAACATCATCCCTTCCTGAAAGAACAACAATATCACCGGGTTCTATTATTTCGGCTTCTTTTAGCTTTATGCCTTCATATATCTGAAGTTTTGATATTTTAAATGGAATGTGCTCATTTTTATCGTTTATGCAGATCATAGTATCATTGAATTCAGCATTTCCGTTAAAAACACGGCCTATGGCAAGTCGGCCAAGATAATCCGAATACCCGAGATCCGACACGAGCATCTGAAATGGTTCTTTATCATCAAAGCAGGGAGGAGGTATTTCATCAATAATGGTTTTAAAAAGTAGATCAAGGTTGTCGCTTTCTTCATCCAAATTTTTTTTTGCAATGCCTTCACGCCCGATAGCATAAAGATATGGAAAATCGAGTTGTTTCTCTCCTGCATCAAGATCAATGAAAAGGTCATATATTTCATCAAGAATCTCATCAGGACGTGCGTCCTTTCTGTCGATTTTGTTTATCACTACAATGACTTTAAGCCCTTTTTCAAGGGTTTTTTTCAACACAAAACGTGTCTGGGGCAGGGGCCCTTCCGACGCGTCAACAAGAAGAATAGCACCGTCAGCCATAGTAAGCGCCCTTTCCACCTCACCGCTGAAATCCGCATGTCCTGGAGTGTCGATTATGTTAATCTTAACCCCCTTCCATTGCACTGAACAATTTTTCGCTGCGATTGTGATCCCTCTTTCTTTTTCCAGATCCATGTTGTCCATTATTCTTGCATTAAGTTCCAGCCCCGGCCTGAAGATACCGCTTTGCCTAAACATATGATCCACAAGGGTTGTCTTGCCATGATCAACATGAGCTATGATCGCGATATTTCTGATTTTTTCGTTAGTTTTTTTTTTCACAGTATGTATTTCCATATTTTTTGAATTTTTATTAAATTAGGAACGAGGACGAAATCACTTCCACAAGTAGGCGCACAGATTTAGGTCAGGTTTGTTCGATATAAAAGTATAAAAGTTGCAGGAATAGCGAGCTATTTCAAGATTTTTGTACTTTTATATCGGGCAAAGATGGCCTGAAGCTGTGATGCATAGTTGAGGAAGTTAATTCGTCCTTGTTCCTAATATTGAACTGCTAATGAGTCCCTGATTGACGGATAAACGATGCCAACTCCGGGTAAGAGGCCAGCACCGCTTCTGTTTCATGCAATTGCAATGCAGTGAGTCCGCTAATAAGGAAGCGGCGATGCCATTGCGTTGGGCAAGTTCTTCCTGAGTCCATTGTTTTTCTTTTCTGGCGCAGGCAATCATTCCGCCAATCTCCTTAAGAGATTCCCGCACACTCAGAGGAATTGATAGTGTATTTTTACTATTCATTTGCTATATATTTCTATCTCAAAATGATATTATGATAGTTTAATATATCTTTTAACTCTGAATGTCAAGCCGTTGCCGAGGGGACAATTAGGGGCAGTCCTTACACCGTCCCTTTTATGATAATCTTACTTGACAGGACAGTTTATTTAGATAATATGACTTTATGATGAAAAAAATTAAGAAAAGAACATTAGAGTTGAATTTGCCGGCTAATCGTTCTGCTTTTCTCTGGGGACCACGCAAAACAGGAAAGACTTATTGGATTAACAGGCATTTTGCTGATTCAGTCGTTATTGATTTGCTAAAAACCGACGTATTTGCGGAGTATGCCTCCCGTCCATCATTACTCCGAGAGCGTTATCAGGAATACCGCAGGCTTGTTGTTATTGATGAAATCCAGATGGTTCCTGACCTTCTTAATGAAATTCACTGGTTAATTGAGAATACCGGTGTCTCTTTTTTAATGACCGGATCAAGTGCACGCAAGCTTCGGCGACGTCATGCGAACCTGCTTGGTGGTCGGGCCTGGCGATATAGCATGACACCACTTACATATGCGGAGACGGAAGGTTTTGATCTGGAGCAGATTATGGTTTCAGGACTTTTGCCATCTCATTTTCTTTCACCTGATCCAATGCAGGATCTCAGGTCCTATGTGGCGGACTATTTAAAGGAAGAAATCGCTGTCGAGGCCGTTACACGTAATATCCCGGCATTTGCCGAATTTCTGCGAGTTGCCGCACTGACTTCCGGTGAATTGTTGAATTATACAAATGTAGCCAGAGAAACCGGCGTCAGCGCCAAAGTTGTAAGAAACTATTTCCAGATATTAGAGGATACATTGCTTGGTTTTAGAATCCAGCCGTGGCGCAAGGTAAGAAACAGGCGTCTAATAGAAACCGAAAAATTTTATCTTTTTGATGTAGGTGTAACTAATTATCTGGCTCGTCGTAAACCGAGAATTGGCACACCTGAATTCGGTCATTCCTTCGAAAATTATATTCTTATGGAACTTAAGGCATATCAGGCATATAGAAATCCCGAATTGGATATTCGATACTGGAGGACCAGTACAGGGTTTGAGGTGGATTTTATCCTCGACGATATGAAAGTAGCGATTGAAATCAAAGGTTCATACAGGATACATAGCGCACATACAAAAGGCATACGAGCGCTGATGGAAGAGCATATGGTTAAGCGGTCAGTTATAGTTTCTTTGGAAAAACAACAAAGAAAAATTGATTCCTCCATTGAGGTTTTGCCATGGCAAGTCTTTCTGGAAGAATTATGGTCAGGGGAATTAGGGGTGTGAATTAAAAGACGAATGGCGGTATTCTGATGAAGTTTGCAAAAAGAAATATGCTACAAGACTATGGCTTTTTAAAGGGAAGAAAAAAACCAAAATGATCTTGGATCTATTCGTAAACCGGTAAGAATAAAAATAGCCATAAAGAGAAAGGCAAATGGAAAAAGTCTTTTTTGACACTAACTTTTTTTATGATGATATAAATACCCAAGGTAACAATGCAAGGATCAAAACAGTCAATGGATTACTATTTTTGCCTATAGGTTTGTCAATCGTGCTTGAATAACTAAACTCGCAACATAACGTCCCCTATAACACTGGTGGTTTCTATCGATATCT
>JASFBJ010000243.1 GCA_030149585.1 Desulfobacterales bacterium
GCGGTTTCGTTATTCGGGGATAATATCAGCAGATATTTTGCAGCAGCAATTGCCATGGGCATTCTATCCGCTGTCAGCGCCATGATCATGACCGGCCCGCGGGTCTATTATGCCATGTCAAAAGACGGTCTTTTTTTTGAACTTTTCGGCAAATTGGATAAAATTCACAAAACACCGGCCTGTTCCATTTTCCTGCAGGCGGCGCTTGCCATTGTCATGGTTGTTACTTTTGCCTTCGACAAACTCCTTTTATACATCGGATTTACCCTGGCGGTTTTCGCCATGCTGACAGTAGCCGGAATGATAGCACTCAGGATAAAAAGACCTTTCATGGAGCGCAGGTACAAAACATTTGGGTATCCCCTTACACCACTTTTATTTATCCTGGGCAACCTGTGGATTATCTTTTTTTCCATCAAGGAAAGGCCGGTTGTCTCTCTATTCGGCCTGGAAACAATAGGGATAGGCGGATTAATTTATTTATATTTTAAGAAAAGCGGCAGCGGTATCCATATCCCAAGCCGCAGAGATCGAATAAAAATAATTGCAGTATGCAGGGAGGTGATAGAAAAAACAGGCATGAAGTAGAAAACAAAGAAGTAGAGAAGGCAGCCATCCCCGGAGGGATTAGGGGACGTTCCCTGGTAAATTAATATGTCAATTAAATCCTGGAGCTGGGACGTTTAAGCAATCAATATATCAAGGAACGTCCCCATTTTTGTTCCAAAAAAGTCTTGACTGTGTGATATTTGCCATATAAATTGGCAATAATAATGATATGTGACGGTACTTAGGGCAATTATCATGGAGGCCAGTAATGTATGTCAAAAGGCAATTGGATTTACTAAGAATTTTACAAGAAAAATCTTACTTTTTATTCGGACCACGTCAAACAGGAAAGACATCCTTAATTCAACATACGTTAAATGGATACAGGTATTACAATCTGCTTCAAACGGATGTTTATCTAAAATTAAGCAGAGCACCCCAAAGGCTTCGCCAGGAAATAACAGACGATGACAAGATTGTTATAATCGATGAAATTCAGAAGCTGCCGATTCTGCTTGATGAAGTACATAACTTAATTGAAGAAAAAGGGATTCATTTCCTTCTTACAGGATCCAGCGCCAGAAAGTTGAGGAATAAGGGCGTGAATCTGCTGGGTGGCCGCGCCAGAACCAGGCGGCTGCATCCCTTTATTTTCAAAGAGTTAAAGCGGGATTTTCAATTACTGAAAGCCCTGGATACAGGTTTGATCCCTTCCATCTATTTTTCCAATGCACCATTTGAAGATCTGGAGGCATATGCTGGAAATTATTTAAAGGAAGAGATTGCAGCGGAAGCCATTGTTCGGAATGTGCCTGCATTCAGCAGATTTCTCACTGTAGCCGGGCTGTGTAACGGTAAAATGATTAATTATACGAACATAGCAAGCGATGCACAGGTTCCAAGATCAACCGTGCAGGAATATTTTCAAATTCTACGCGACACGCTGCTTGGCGATGATCTTCCTGCATGGCGGAAATCCGTTAAACGAAAACCGGTTTCCACTTCAAAATTCTACTTTTTTGATATAGGAGTCGCTAGATTTCTGCAAGGTCGTCGTGGTCTGAAGATGAGATCCCCGGAATTTGGGGAAGCATTTGAAGCTTATATCCATCATGAGATAAAAACCTACTGCGATTACAAGGGTGGTTGTGATCTGTGTTACTGGAGGTCAACCTCAGGCTTTGAGGTTGACTTTGTCATCAACGGAAAAACAGCGATTGAGGTAAAAGGGAAGGCAAATATCACAAGAAAAGACTTCAAAGGATTGACCGCAATAAAGGAAGAAGAACTTTTAGAGAATTATATATTGGTTACTCTTGAAGATACCCAACGAAAAGATGGGGATATATGTATCCTTCCCTGGAAAGATTTTCTTATGAACCTGTGGCAGGATGCGTATGTATGATAATATCCCTAAACGCTTGCTCCGCAAAAGACCAAAAATAAAATGAGAAACGCATAAAATCATGGCGTCCCACTGTACGTGCCTGTATGGTATAAATGCAACCTGTGAACAAAGTGTCGATTTCGCTAAAATTGGCATTTCCGACAATTTCTGATATACGATTCTGGCTCAATCCAATTGTTTCTGAGATTTTTTCCTGAGACCATCGGCTCAGCCCAACCCCCAGTACGATCTTCCGGAGCTACCCCAGTGTAATGCGTTTCACCTTTGTTAAATGCGCTACGCTATCACAAGTGAATTTAACCTGGTAAACTGTCACTCGCATACACCCAGTTAAACAACAGCAACAACGAGGTTTCACGGGGTAAAAATTTCACGGGGCACAGCGGGGCAAGCATGCTTTCAGCTACTGTAGGTAATCACATTCTACAAAGTACAAAGGGCGGATAATTATCAGATACTGTTGACAGGAAAATAATATTACCGGAATAAGAAGCCTCTTTCATAGAGGCTTTTTTTATTGAGAAAAAGGGCGGCAGGACGTAACGAGCCAAACCGCCCTTTAAAACAGAGAACCCATAAAAGGTTCTCAGGAAACGGAACTATGGTAATTTTTTTTCCTGTCATACTCAAGGATCTTTTTATACTTGGACGAAATTATCCTTGGCCCAGACCGGACAGCTGTCCCCGATGCTGCAGTTATCGGTTATGGGGTCATGGTTATGTACCAGCCTATTTCGAGGGATACGATCGATCATTCTCGTTGAAGCGTTACCTGTGTCCGGATTGCGGTTGTGTTATAAGGCTTCGTCCTCGAGGATATTTCAAGCGCTTTCAAGCATCCATCGCTGTTATTCGGTCCAGCATTGCCATCAAATCCCACGCCGGGAAATGGAGACCCGGCATCAAAAAAGAGCGTCAGCGCCACTGGTTTAGATCACTATGTAAACGGATCAAGGTTTATCTGACGGACGAATGGCATCGTGGGATTTTAGCCGGTTTTGATCATCTTTTGGCGTTGGGTCAGATACCCGTGAGCCGTGCCATTTAATCTGCAATGTTTTTCATCTTCTACCCACCCTACCGAACAGTGCCATTTTATAAACCTTCTTTCTGGTTTACAGGCTAAGAAACCTAAAAAAGGAGGTAAATGATGACAGAAGATGAGAAAATGCAGGTAGCCATATTCCGTTATTCGGTAATCAGCGACTTTGTCAACGGTATCGACATGAGCCGTGCAGAGAAAAGTCGCCTGATGGGGGAAAAGTGCGAGCGAAAATGGCCAAACCCTTTTTCACAAAAGACCAGGATCAGCAGAGAAACCATCAACCACTGGATACGTATTTACAACGGTGGTGGTGTTAAGGCACTACGGCCCAAGGACCGATCCGATCAGGGCCGCAGTCGGGCCATGGATGACGATACGTGTGAGGCGTTGATCTGCCTAAGAAAAGAAATGCCGGCAGCTACCGTGCCCCACTTGATTGAGCAGATGAACCAACGCAAACTGGTTACTCCGGGCACGGTATTAAACACCACCACGGTTTATCGGTTTTTGCATCAGCAGGACCTGATGCGTTTGACCAGATCAAATCCGGTTGATCGACGCAAGTTTGAAGCCGAGTTGCCCAACGATCTATGGCAGAGCGATGTGATGCACGGTCCAAAAATCGATGTGGACGGCAGGCAGAAAAAGACCTATCTGATCGCCATACTCGATGATCACAGCCGTTTGATTGTCTACGCACGTTTTTATCTGTCAGAGCGGCTGGCCTCTTATCTGGATGCCTTTGAAAATGCTCTATCAAGAAGGGGTTTGCCCCGCAAGCTGTATGTGGACAATGGTGCGGCTTTTCGTAGCAAGCATCTTCAATACATCACCGCTTCATTGGCTATTACGCTGATACATGCCAAGCCGTACAAACCCCAGGGAAAGGGCAAGATCGAACGATGGTTTAAAACCGTAAGAAGCCGTTTTCTAACCAGTTGCACAGCCACAAGCTTACCGCAACTGAATGCAGCCTTTGATCGATACCTCAATGACGATTACCACCAAAGAAAACACAGTGCCACGGGGCAAACACCCCTGGACCGGTTTACCTCAAATATGCACTGTCTGCGACCTGCCCATGAGAACCTGAAAGACTATTTTAGGAAAGTGGCCCTTAGAAAGGTCAATGGCGACAGAACTATCACTCTGGACGGTCGCATATACGAAGCACCAGTAGCGCTGATCGGCAAACGCGTGGAGTTGCTGTATCATCAGACGGATGTTGAGACCATTGAGGTCAGATACCAAAACAAATCATACGGCATGCTACGACCGGTGGATCTTGCAGTCAATTACCGGGTCAAAAGAGATAAGAACAACAATCCGCAAATCTATGCCACTAACACTACCAGAAGCTATCAGGGCGGAAAGCTGTGGTCATCTAAAGGGAGGGATCAAAATGAAACATAATTACAAGGCCTTTTTTGGTTTTAAAAGATCTCCCTTTGCAGCCGATATCAAAACATCGGACATTCTGAAAACACCGGAGCTGATTGATGTTGAGGATCGATTTGGGTATGTTATCAGTCTCGGTGCGATCGGACTTATTACCGGAGAAGTCGGCAGCGGAAAAACCACAGCCTTAAGGTACGCCTTGGAAAAGCTGCACCCATCAGAATATCGCACCCTTTATGTCACGGCATCCTCCGGCTCTATGATGGAGTTTTACCGCCAGTTTGTCGATGCTTTGGGCATCCACCTTACCAGCAACTCAAAAACCGTTATGGTCAAAGTGATTAAGAAAGAAATCGTCGATTATGTGCGTGAGAAGAAAATGAAAATCGTTCTGGTTATTGATGAAGCATCATTGATGCGCCTTGAAGTATTTGCAGAACTGCATACGATCTGCCAGTTTGAAAAAGACTCAAAGCCCTGGCTTCCGATCATACTGGCCGGGCAGAACAATCTTGTCGATAAGCTCACCTATCGTGATAGCCGCCCCCTTGCTTCCAGGATAGTTGCGAAAAGTCATCTGCAAGGGGTCGACCTGAAGGGGATGCAAATCTATCTGCAACATCACCTTACCCTTTGCGGTATTGACCGGATGCTCTTTGACAAAAACGCTATCACAGCCATCCATCAGGGATCCGGCGGATTGTTTAGAAAAGCAAACCATCTGGCAAGAGGAGCCCTAATCGCTGCAGCTACCGAACAATCCCAGATGGCAGGTGCCGAACATGTCCGGCTGGCTGCAACAGAAGTCCTATAATTTGCCATCTGAAATGAAAGGAATTTTCATTATGGATCAAATAAAAGAAGAGATCATATACGAAGAAAAAATGGATGAGATCACTATACAATTTGGAGGAATTGGTCTTGGATGCTATGATCGCTGCTTTAGAAAAAATAAGAAAAAGAAATCATGAATTTAACAGTATCGAATCGAGAAAGAATGATCATGTGATCTTTTGAATCTCAACCGAATTAGGTTAAAGCATTGTGGAAGCTTCCTCTTTACGTTAAAACAATCAGCATGTTCTCGTAAAAATAATGTGGGAATCAACAGTGATGGTCTCGTAAAAAGTCAGAATTAATTACCGTGATGATATGAGTTTATGCTC
>JASFBJ010000048.1 GCA_030149585.1 Desulfobacterales bacterium
TCGAACAGGTAAGCGAGCCTGCGAGACTCCGAACCTGACCTAAATCTGTGCGCCTGCTTGTGAAAGTTATTTCGTCCTCATTCCTTAGTTTTTTTTGATTGAGTTTGAGTATTTTTCACAGCTTTCACAAATGCCTTTACTTTAGCCAGATCTTTTATACCTGGTTTTTCTTCTACTCCGGAACTAACATCTACGGCATGGGGCAAGCTGGCCAAAATCGCCTGGGAAACATTATCAGGTCTTAATCCACCTGCAATAATCAGAGGTTGCCTGGTGGTCAATTTTTTTGCAGCGCCCCAGTCCCACTCCAGAGCATTGCCGCCCGGGTGCTCTCCTTTACCGCATTCCACCAGATAAGCATCGGCGGAATAAGTTGAGGCTGTTTTTAAATCAGGCCGGCGACCATCAAAAAGGGCCTTTATTATTTTGATTTTTTGATTCTTTTGGCCTTTTTGATTCTTTTGTTCCTGGAGTCGGCAAATAAGCGCATTTGATTCATTGCCGTGTAATTGCACAGCATCCAGACCGCAATATTCAACATGCTCCATAATATTTTCAAAAGATTCATCAACGAAAACACCGACTTTGGTGATATGTGCAGCCACTGCCCTGCATATTAAGGCAGCCTGTTTTTTAGTAAGATAACGCGGGCTTTTTGCAAAAAATACAAGGCCTATAGCATCTACGCCAAGATCAGCGCAAATAAGAGCCTGCTTTACCTGGGTCAGACCGCATACCTTAATTTGAGGGTGGTTTTTCATAGGGCACTTTTTGCGGAATTAAGCAGCAAACTTAAGAAGTTAGCAGGATTTTCCGCTTTGACCAGGCTTTCGCCGATCAGAAAATTAAAAATATTATATTTCAGGTTTTGCTGGATATCCTTTTGTCTGGTTATGCCGCTGGCCGCTATTGCCACCTGGTTGGGGTTCAGGTGGAAAGCCAGTTGCCCTGCCAGTCGTATATCGGTTTTAAACGAGCTTAAATTGCGATTATTAATACCTATCAAAACCGCCCCTGCTGCTGTGGCCCGCTTAAGATCTTCAAGCGAGTGAACCTCTACTAAAGCATCTATTTTCAGGTCCCGGCATAATTTGATAAACTTAGAGAGTTGACTATCATTTAATATTCGTACAATCAACAAAACACTGTCCGCTTCAGCCACTTTAGCCTCGTAAATCTGATAACTGGAGATTATAAAGTCTTTGCGCAATATTGGCAGGGAGGTAGCCTGACGAGCTTGCCGCAAATCAGCCAGGCTGCCCTTAAAAAACTTTTGATCGGTCAGCACTGAAATTGCAGATGCCTTGCCAATATCATATTCACGGGCTAAAATAACTGGATCCAAATTCGGCTTAAGGTCTCCTTTAGATGGGGATGCGCGTTTGATTTCCGCTATGATGTTGATGCCGGTTGGACCTGGTTTTCTTAGAGCCTTTAATAGTGAAGGGCCGCTCGGCATTTTTTGCGCTTTGGTTTGTAAAATACTCTTTGGCATTTTTTCTTTGGCAAAGGCTATCTCTTTTATTTTCTCGTTTAAAATGGTTTTTAAAAAATCTTTGCTCATCTGATTAACCGTTTTCCTGAGTGTATTGGATTAATTCTTTTAGTTTGGCAGCAGCAGCGCCTGTATCAATTGCCTGGGCTGCCATTTCAATGCCCGCCTTTAAATCAGAGACTTTTTCAGCAGCAACTAAAGCTGCTGCCGAGTTGATAAGCACTACATTTCGAGGCGGGCCATCTATCTGATTATTAAGAATTTTTTGCGTAATTTTTGCATTCTCATCAGGAGTTCCCCCTGAAAGAGAACCTGCATCGGCCAGGTTGTTGAAATACTGTTCCGGTTGGATATCATAAGTCCGGAGAGTTCCACTTTTAAGTTCACAAACCCGGGTGGGAGCACAAACTGAAATTTCATCCAGTCCATCATGGCCATGAACTACAAAGGCGTTTTTAGTACCAAGCAGTTTTAGGGCGCCGGCAAACATTTCCGTTAGCTCCGGCGCATATACTCCCAGCAGTTGACAATTTGCAGATGCTGGATTGGTCAAAGGCCCCAGCATATTAAATATGCTTCGAAGACCAACTTCCTTTCGTGCTTTGGCGGCAAAGCGCATTGCTCCGTGGTAAAGGGGAGCGAAAAGAAAGCCGATTCCAATTTCCTGAACCGCTTCTTCAACAATTTCAGGGTCAGTATCAAGCTTTACTCCCATGACTTCCAGTAGATCAGCGCTGCCGCACTGGCTTGAGACTGACCTGTTGCCATGTTTAGCCACGGTTAGTCCGCAGCCCGCCACGACAAAGGCGGTTGTAGTCGAGATATTAAATGTTTTTGCGCCGTCTCCACCGGTTCCGCAGGTATCTACCACAGTGGAAGCTGCCGACTGAATCCTGACGGCATTGCGGCGCATAGCCTTGGCAGCGCCTGCCAGCTCTTCAAAGGTTTCCCCTTTTGTTGCTAAAGCCGCCATGAACGCTCCGATTTGAGCGTCGGTTATATTACCGGAAAAAATTTCATTAATTATGGCCGACATCTGCTCCTGGCTTAAATTCCGGCCATTGACAATCTGGTTTAAATTTTCACGAAACATTTTAAGCTCTCCTTAAATAGTTAAACTTTTTATAAAATTTCGGATAATCCGTTTTCCCATGGTGGTCATAATTGATTCAGGATGAAACTGAATGCCTTCAGTTGGATGCTCTTTATGGCGAATCCCCATGATTTCACCATCATCAGCTTTAGCGCTGATCATAAGGCAATCCGGAAAGTTTGTTTTTGAAACTGCCAGAGAGTGGTATCGCATGGCTGTAAAGGGTTTATTGATTCCTTTAAAAATAGTTTCACCATCTGTTGAAACCAGAGATGTTTTACCATGCATCAGAGACCTGGCAGGATCAATCCGGCCGCCAAAAGCTGCTGCAATGGACTGATGGCCAAGACAAACTCCCATAATGGGAATTATGCCTGAAAAGGTTTGAACTGCTTTTACTGAAACACCGGCTGATGCGGGTCGCCCCGGCCCTGGTGAAATAACAATCGCTTTTGGAGCAAGACGTTCAATTTCAGGAATCGTAATCTGGTCATTACGTTTTATTTTAACTGGAATACCAATTTGTTCGATATACTGAACCAGATTATAGGTAAAAGAATCATAGTTATCTATCATCAAAATCATGCTGAATCACTTATCCTTTGGACCGCAGCCCTATATTAACGCCAGAGCTTTTTGAATAGCCTTGGCTTTATTTACTGTTTCTTCACGTTCTTTTTCAGGATCTGAGTCTGCCACAATACCGGCTCCTGCTCTGACTGTCAGGGTATTATTCTGGATTAAGGCCGTTCTGATAGTAATTGCCATATCCATATTGCCGCTAAAAGATATATAGCCCACAGCTCCCCCATAAGGGCCGCGTGGTTCTGTTTCAAGCTCGGAAATAATTTCCATGGCCCTTATTTTTGGAGCTCCTGAAAGCGTTCCAGCAGGAAACGCAGCCTTTAATAGATCCCACACATCACAGTCGCTTTTGATATCACAGGTAATATTAGATACCATGTGCATTACATGGGAGTAACGTTCTACTATCATTAAATCAGTTACCTGGACTGTACCTGTTTTAGCAATTCTGCCCAGATCATTACGACCCAGATCAACCAGCATCAAATGTTCGGCCCGCTCTTTTTCATCAGATAAAAGCTCATCTGCCAGATTTCGATCCACCTGCTCATTATCACTGCGTGGGCGGGTACCGGCAATAGGCCTTAAAGTTGCCACACCATTTTCCAGGCGCACCATTGTTTCCGGGGATGACCCAACCAGAGCAGTCTCGCCAAGATGCAGGAAAAAAAGATAGGGGGAAGGATTTATATAACGCTGAGCCCTGTATAATTGATGAATATCCGGTGGTGCGGGGCAGGTAAAGGGCTGGGAAATAACGGCCTGGATAACTTCGCCATCTTTAATATACTGCTTGACAATTTCAACCCGTTTTCTGAACTCCTGGCTGGACAGTTTGGGCTTCATCTGAAATTTATGGTGGTTTTTCGATTCTTTTTTCTGCGCTGAGGTAATATTTAACATTTCCAGCATCTTTTTCAAACGGGTATTTGCCTTGCTAAAAATCTCATCTGGATTTTCTTTATTATCTGGAAATGTTATTATTACAGCCATAAGAGTATTTTTCAGATTATCAAAAATAATAATTTCATCTGGAATGATAAAGCTGGCCAGGGGCTGATCTTTTGGCCAGTTATTGGGAATATTTTCAAAAAATGAGACCATTTCATAAGTGATATATCCCACAAGACCTCCCCAGAAACGAGGCAACTGATCAATTTGGGCAGGTTTATAATGATCCATCAAATTTTTGAGCACTTTTAATGGGGCTCCTTGATGATCGATTATTTGCTCCTGGCCATCCTGGTTAATTTTCACCAGAGTCTTATATACTTCAATTTGAGCTTTTGCTGAAAATCCCAGAAAGCTATAACGCCCCCAGCGTTCACCACCTTCAACACTTTCAAAAAGAAAAACTGGTCCCTGGTCGTTATACTGCTTTTTTAAAAGAGATACAGGCGTTTCCATATCTGCCAGAATTTCAGCACAGACTGGAATAACATTATTATTTTTTTTAATAAAAGAGCGATACTCATCCTGGCTGGGAAATTTATTTAACAGCATTATTTTACCTTTGTTTGGGTTAGTGACCCTTATTAAAACAAAAAAAGGGATCGTGGTAAATTTCACGACCCCTTTTTAAAAAAGACCGCGAAAATAATATTTCCCGCGGTCCTTATATTGTCTAAACTAAATTATGATTGAAACGGCAAGGCTCCGAAGGAATATAAATAAGCCTGCCACCACCAATAACTGGTGTTTGTATTTTTAAAATAATATTTGCGTTTTGAAAAAATCATTATATCCCCAATTAATTTTGCGTTTCCTATCATTGGATTTTATCTTTGTCAAGTTTTATTTCAGGTTTATTTTTCTCATATTTCTGATCAAGCATATCATTCAGCTTTACCATGGCATTTATAAACTCAAGTCGTTTTTTTTTTGCATAGGGGTTATAATTATGCATA
Organism: Desulfobacterales bacterium; assembly: GCA_030149585.1. Lineage (GTDB taxonomy): Bacteria > Desulfobacterota > Desulfobacteria > Desulfobacterales > JASFBJ01 > JASFBJ01. The sequence continues at coordinate 5,081 of JASFBJ010000048.1, forward strand.
TCAACAAAAAGTTGCCATGTATCGTGTTGTACTACTCCCAGAATGTGGAGCAGCCGTTTATACCCTTCTGTGTCGATTTTAGTTTCTTTGGCTCCGAATTCAGCCAGGGCTCTTCCAATAAAATGTGTTAAAGAGAGAGTCGTTGCAATTTGGCGGTCATGGTCAGCAGGAGTAGTTTCAATAATAATTAATCCCTGAGCGCTCAGCCAGTTTTTGATCCTCTTATAAAGCTGATCTTTAATTTTTTCGCGGCACAGGACGATTTTGCTGCCGCTTAAAGTGTCGGCCGCACTGTCCGGGCCAAACATGGGATGGGTGGCAAGGATAGAAACAGTATCAGGAAGAAGTTTGTTCATCCACTGTGCTGGATATACCTTGACTGAGCACTCATCCACTACAAGTGCATCAGGTTGCAGCATAGGACCTATCATTTTTAAGGTATTTTGCATAATTGAGATAGGCACACAAATAATAATGATTTTCTGGTTACATGTGGTTGCAAGGTCACAAGCCCTTGCTCCGCAGTCAATAATTTTTTGAGCTTTATCTTTGCGATTATAAACAATTACCTCAAAATCTTTGGACAGGTTTTTGGCCGTTAACCGGCCAAATCTGCCAAAGCCGATAATTCCTATCATAATACCTCTTTTGCCAACTATGTGGGACGTTTATGTTTTTCCGTCCCAATCCAGTATTCAGGTTTTCGATGACCATGTGCAATCGCAACAATCCATAAAGTGTTTTCACGGATAATGTAGGCAATATAGTATGGAAATACTTTAAGATTAACCCTACGGTAACCACCTTTACGAATTTGTGGAACAGTAGAATTCTCTAAAATCCAATTGATATGTTGGTCGACTTCGTCTTTCAATCTTCGTCCTAATTCAGCCTGTTGTCCTTCATAATATGCTATTGCGGCATTTAATTCTTTAAATGCCTGTTGAAGGATTATTATTTTCATGATGCAAAGCGTTTTTCAATTTTTTGCATTGCTTTATCGTAATCAATACCTATTGCTGTTCCTTCATCAACGGCACAAACTCTATTTGTAATTTCTTTTTCCCAGGCAGAATCAATATCATCGGAATCTAAAGATCGGTTATCAAGAAAAAGAAGAAATCTAACTATTTCTAAACGCTCTCTCTTGGGTAATCTAATTAATTCCGTGGTTAAATTTTCAATATTACGTTGCATTTATTTCAATCTCCTTTTTGTTTACGGGCAAGGAGCCTGTTTATTGAAAAGTATCATGTAGTAAATTATTTGACAAGTCTTAGGCCAAATCTGCCAAAGCCGATAATTCCTATCATAATACCTCTTTGATTTTTTTAAATCCAAGCAAAAGGGTGGTTTCAGGGACAGCAAATGAGATACGAATATGACCCTCCAGACCAAAATCATCTCCTGGAACTACCGCAACTCCGGTTTTTTCCAGGAGCCTGGCTGCAAATTCCCGGCTGGTTTCTCCAGGCTGTAAATATTTATGGATGTCTGGAAACAGGTAAAAAGCACCGGCTGGTTTAATGCATTCAAATAGATTATTTACCAGTTGAAAGGCCAGCTCCCTTTTTGCGGCCAGATCCGACAAATAGCCGGCAGTAATTTCTTCAGCAAGATCCAGAGCGGCCAATGCTCCATGCTGTGCAAAAGTACATACATTCCCGGTACAGTGACTTTGAAATTTTATAATGGCGTCAACCAGTTCAGAATGAGCCGCTACATAACCGATACGAAAGCCGGTCATTTGAAAATGTTTGGAAAAACTTTTAGTAATAATGGTTTTGTCCTGGATTTCCTTAAAAGAAAAAATACTTGTATGAGATTTTCCATCATAAATATAATGCTCATAAGCTTCATCAGATATAACATACAGGTCATTTTTCTTAGCAATTTCGGCAATTTTTGCCAGGTCTTTAGCTGGATAAACCGCTCCAGTGGGATTATTTGGGCTGTTGATCAGGATTGCCCTGGTTTTGCCGGTTATGGCTGATTGCATGGCCGGGATGTCCAGCTGGTGGTTAACAGTTTTAACAAAAACAGGTTTTCCGCCGGCTAATTTAACCTGCTGAGCAAAACTGACCCAGCAGGGCACAGGGATGATAACCTCATCCAAAGGGTTTATGATCACCTGAAAAATTGCATAAAGGCAATGTTTTGACCCGTTTAAGATTATGATATTATCAGGCCCATAGCCCTTATAAAGTTCGGCCAGGGCGCTTCTGAGCTCTAAAATACCTGCAACCGGGCCATAACGGGTTTGGCCCATGTCAAGGGCTGTTTTAGCAGCATCAATAACCGCCTTAGGGGCCGGGAAGTTAGGTTCTCCCACGGCAAAATTGATTATCTTTTGGCCCTGTTTTTGTAACTGCTCAAATAATGGAATAAATCGAGCTGTCTTTGATTCTTCCACTGCATTAATTCTATTTGATAATTTTATTCTCAAAATATTCCGGTCGCGTTTAAGCAATCTTCTATAAGTTTATCATCAAGCACAATATTTGTACGTTTCACTTAGGGTTCGTGCAAAAATAAGTTGGCAATTTTAAGCGAGCCCTTAACACCTTCTTTGTACTATTCATTTCTGTCCACATAAATACCCACTCTTCCAGTGCGGAATATTTGCAGACTGCATCCAGAAAATCACGGCGTACATGCGCCCGGCAAAAAGCCAGTATTATGAAATCCAATTGCCTTGCCAATGATTTATAAGCACGGTAACGATTACAAACTATACTGGCGACAATGGCCTTGACTTTTTGTCTACAAGGCACATCTGCCGGCGCATATCGAGATACTTGCCGGTGGATGTAACGCAGTAGACGAACCAACAGACAAGCAAGGTGTTGGATTTATTTATTTCCGGGGCACTAATATGAACAACTATTTCTTATATGCGGCAGATACCTCAGTTAATATTCCGCCTCTGGCAGTAAAACTGCCCTTTACCTCCATTAGCTTTGGCTGCAATACGGCCAACAGATCGTCTAATATTTTATTTACCAGATGCTCATAAAAGATCCCTACATTTCTAAACTGCAAGAGATAGTATTTCAAAGATTTGAGCTCAATTATCCGGTCCCCTGGAATATAACTAATCGTAATACAACCATAATCCGGCAAACCTGTCATGGGACATACTGAGGTAAATTCCGGTTGGTTAATAGTTATGGATATATCACGTTGACCTTTATATTGGTACTCGATAGGATTAAGAAGACTGGTTTTTATCAGATCAGGAGTTTCAATAGAGTATTTAGGGGTTGATCTATCTTGTTTGGGCATGCTTTATCCTGTTTTAAAAATTTGGTTTTAAAATTTCTGATTTTAAAAATTTTGATGTTAGAAATTTGTGTAAATAAATTTTAGAAGAATTATATTTACGAATAGAAATGGTCATTAAATATTTTTTTTAGTGCAAAATCTGGATATTGTCAATCATAAACAAAATTAAGCTGGATATTTAATATTAGCTGAGGCCTTTTTTTAGCACTGCAAAACAAATTTACCCTAAAGGTTATATAATTAAGTGTTGACTAATTCTGAATTCAATATTATATTTTAGGTTTCTAAATAATAATGAGCAGATAATCTATTCTGCTCTGCTATTATTTATTCAAATTAAACCCATTTCCATATGTTTGGAGGGTGCTTTTCTTGGTTGCATGGATTCCGGATAATAAAATTAAAGAAATTCAACATACTGCCGATATTATCGATATTATATCGGAAACAGTGCTTTTAAAGAAAGCCGGGAAAAACTTTGTGGGCCTATGTCCCTTTCATACGGAAAAAACGCCCTCTTTTACCGTGAGCCCGGCAAAACAAATTTTTCATTGTTTTGGTTGTGGATGCGGGGGCGATATTTTCAGGTTCATAATGAAACAGAACGGGCTCAACTTTCCAGAGGCGGTGACGACATTAGCCGGACGCTATGGAATAGAAATTGAATCTCAACAAATTTCACCAGCACAACAAAGACGGATTACAGAAAAAGAACAGCTTCTGGATATTAACAACATTGCCATGCTGTTTTTTCAATCTGTTTTAAAAAAAGCCCAATCCAGCCGAAAAGCTCAAAATTATCTGGCTAAACGGGGAATGAGCGAAATACTGATTGATAAATTTAAACTTGGATATGCCCCATCAGGATGGGATAATCTTTTAAAACATTTAAATCAAAAACAGATTTCTCTCTCCATGGCGGAAAAAGCAGGATTGATTGTACAACGAAAAACAAAAAACGGTTTTTATGACCGATTCAGGGATCGTATCATTTTTCCCATTTTGAATCCGGGAAATAAAATAATTGGCTTTGGCGGCAGGGTAATGGATGATTCACTTCCTAAATATCTGAACTCCCCTGAATCACCGGTCTATAATAAAAGCAAATCCTTATATGGATTACATATAGCTAAATCCGTTATGCGGGAAACTCAAACCGCCTATCTGGTAGAAGGCTATTTTGATGTTTTAGCGCTTCATTTACATAAGGTAAATAATTCAGTGGCTACCCTGGGCACGTCCATGACGGATGCGCATGTACAACTGTTAAAAGGATGTTTAGGTTCTGAAGGCAAGGTCATCCTTGTATATGACTCTGATAAGGCAGGTATTAAAGCTGCTCTGCGTAGTATCCCGATTTTCAACCAGGGTTTTCTGGAAGTCCGGATACTGGTACTGCCCTCTGGATATGATCCTGATTCTTATATAATGGAGTTTGGGAAAGATCTGTTTTTAAAAATAGCTGCCGATGCTTTGGGAGTAATTCCGTTTTTAATTGAAACCGCCGTTAAAAAGCATGGTGTTTCAGTTGAAGGGAAAATACATATCTTAAATGATTTGATCAAACCTTTAGCCGGGCTATCCGATAATATTGTTAAAACTTTATATATCAAACAGCTTGCTGAGCGCTTGGGAATTAATGAAAGTGCTGTTTTGGAGAAAGTTAAAACAAGTTCAATTCAGCAAGGCAACCGGACTCTGGGTCAATCAAGAGCTCCATTCAAAAGATTGCCCGATATAATAGAGGGTCAGCCGAAAAATTCCGGCCCAGCCGCCACCGAATATGATGTAAATAAAGGAATAAATAACCGGATTGAGGTTCAACTTCTTAAAATGTTGCTGCAATTTCCTGAAATGGCAGAGGAAATCCGCAAAAAAAAAATAATTGATCTATTTGAAGATCAATCCTTGAAGGCAGTCGGCAAGATAATTTTAAAACATGATGATACTGCTAAAGAGCGAATAACCGACATATTAATTCAGGTAAATGAGGAGAGTCAAAGCAATCTTATTGCCTCTTTGCTTTTAAAAGAGGAGGTTTGGGATCATAAAGGTTGTCAGCGTCTGATTGAGCAGTTCACAATTCGCCATAACCGTCACCAAACTGATTTATTACAAAAGATAAAAGACGCTGAAGCTAATAACGATATTGGATTAGTCACTGAAATTTTGCAGAGCAAACAGAATAAAGCCAGACAATCAGATGTGTTAAGGAGGCAAAATTAGATGGCAAAAAAAACCGCCAAAACACGGAAAAAAAAACAAGCCCTCAGCTTAGGGAAAAATTCTCTTGCCAGGTTTAAAAAACTGGATTCTTTGATCAGCGAAGGCAGGAAAAAAGGGCTTCTGACATTCAACAAAATTAACAAAGCGCTTGTCAAAGATGCGCCCACAGCAGAGGAACTGGATGATATCCTGATTATGTTTTCTAATCTTGATATAAAGGTTGCAGAGAAAAAAGCTTCAAAAATAAAAAAAGTCACCACGCCTAAAACCAGTACAACTGCAACCGATTTTGGTTCTGTTACAGATCCTGTTAAAATGTATTTAAGAGAAATGGGGCTTGTAACCCTGCTTAGCAGAGAAGGTGAAGTTGAAATTGCCAAAAAAATTGAATCCGGTGAGCAAGATGTTCTCAAAGCCCTGCTTGAAACCAATACCGGAGTTGAATATATTTTATCTCTTGGCAAACGGATTGAGCAACGGACATTGCGCCCTAAACATGTGCTGCGGGATATTGATGAAGGGGATACCTATTTAAATGAAGTTGTTCAGATTGAAAGCTTTATGAACACAATTCGTTCCATTGAGTCAGTTCACCTTGAAAATATTGTCTTTAGAGAAATAATTTTTTCTTCTGATCTGGCTCCTAATGAGTTGCGCAGAACAAGAAGATGCATCAATAGACGCAACAGCAAAATTTTTTTTCTTTTGAAAGACTGGCGTTTTGAAGGTCGGGTCATCGATAAAATTGAAAAAGAAATTCGTAATCTGATAAGCTGGTTTGACGCTTTACATAATTTACTGATCATGTTTGCGGAAAGCTTTCGGATCCCTTTTAAAAAATTTATAACCAAATTAAACGATAAACCTGCTTTTATTGCATGGGCATCCGAAAACAAATCTCTTGAAATGGATGAAGTTGAACATTTATACCATGAATTGCATATGATTTGGGGCAGGATCGCTGACAAACAAGATCAAACAAAATGCAATGCAAGGGTTCTAAAACGTATTTTAATAAGTGTTGACGAGGGTCGTTTCCGGGCTAATCTTGCAAAAAGAGAGCTGATTAAAGCTAATTTACGTCTTGTAGTCAGTATTGCAAAAAAATATACCAATCGAGGCCTGCAATTTTTGGATCTAATCCAGGAGGGCAATATCGGTTTGATGAAGGCGGTAGACAAATTTGAATATCGCCGCGGCTATAAATTTTCAACATACGCTACATGGTGGATCAGACAGGCTATTACCAGAGCTATTGCAGATCAGGCAAGAACTATCCGAATTCCGGTTCATATGATTGAAACCATAAACAAACTTATTAGAACTTCAAGATATCTGGTTCAGGAATTAGGTCGTGAGCCAACCCCTGAAGAAATTGCCGAAAAAATGGAAATTCATCTGAGCAAGGTTCGTAAAGTACTGAAAATAGCCCGAGAACCAATTTCGCTGGAAACACCAATAGGCGAAGAGGAAGATAGTCATCTTGGTGATTTTATTGAAGATAAAAAGTTTTTATTACCTTCGGATGCCACTGTTAACATAGATCTTGCCAACCAGACCAGAAAAGTGCTGGCCACCTTAACACCCAGGGAGGAGAAAGTGCTGCGGATGCGTTTTGGTATAGGCGAAAAAGCGGATCATACTTTAGAAGAAGTGGGGCAGGACTTTACAGTAACACGTGAAAGAATCAGACAGATAGAGGCCAAGGCCTTGAGAAAGCTGCGGCATCCTACACGCAGCCGTAAGCTTAAAAGTTTTATTGACTCTTAAAAAATGGCCATTTACAAGATTTATATAAAAAGTGTTAATACTGGTCTTGACAAAAACACTTTCTAAAGTTAATAAAGCTATCGTTCTTAATATTCGGCTAATATTTGGGGCCCATAGCTCAGCTGGCAGAGCCACCGGCTCATAACCGGTAGGTCCCTGGTTCGAACCCAGGTGGGCCCATTAATACTTTTTTTAATCATAGGCTGTTTTATGGTAAACAAAAAATGGGTAATCTCAACAATCAAGGTATTTAATCTTTTTGAAGATTTTAAGCCTTCTCATTTTCAAGGCGCGGCACTTCCTGGTGACCGCGCCTTTTCTTTTTAAAATTTTTATTATTTTTACAGTCTGGGAAATAACCGGTTAATATGTCTACTGTTGCTGAAATCATTAATATCATGGAAACGATAGCGCCATTGAACCTGGCTGAAAACTGGGATAATTGCGGTTTACAGGTAGGTCATAAACTCTGGCCTGTGAATAAAATTCAAGTTGCGCTGGATCCTTTGATTGAGGTCGTGGACAGTGCAATTGAAGCGCAGGTGGATCTTTTGATAACGCATCACCCGCTAATACTAAAGCCTCTTAAAATAATAGATCTCCAAACAGCGCAAGGCTCTGTAATTTCAAAGGCTTTAAATCATCAACTCAGTATTTATGCAGCTCATACAAATCTTGACAAAGTCAAAGGCGGTGTTAATGATCTCCTTTGTGATCAACTGAAATTAAAAAATCTGCAGCCTTTAATTATGAATGAAAAGGAAACCGGCCTGGGAAGGATTGGTCAACTGGAACAACCAATAACCTTGGCTGACTATGCCCGTCAGATACAAAGCAACTTCAGGTTGGATTTTGTTAAAGTTGCGGGTCGTCCGGATTTACTCATTGAATCAGCTGCTGTTTGTTCAGGCAGCGGTTCCAGCTTACTGGGTCATTTTTTATCATCAAAAGCCCAGGTATTTATAAGCGGTGATTTAAAATATCATGATGCACGGATTATTGAAGAAGCTGATTTGGCCTTAATAGATATCGGCCATTTTACATCCGAACACCTGATAGTTGCAAATTTATCCTGTCAGCTTAAAAAGATTCTTAAACAACGCAATCTTAAAATAAAAGTTGATCCCTGCTCCATTGAAAATGATCCATTCTACTTTATTAATAAGGAGAATATCTCGAAAGGCCATAACATATAAACTTCCGGGGTATAAAATATAAACTATTAATAATAACGTGCAGGCATAGAAAATAATTATGATAAGTATTACCAAAGCCCAACTGGATAATCTGGTTCAATTACAAAAGATCGGTGACAAGATAAATACGACTATCGGGATGCTGGATACCATAGGTACCCGGCTTGAAAGTCTGGAAGTCGAATTAGCCCTTTATGAAAAAAAAGTTGAAGATGAAAAAAAGATCTTACAGGAATTTAAACGACAGTATCGTTCCTTTGAATCTGATCTTCAGGCAAAACAGCCCCAAATTATAAAAAGCAAGGAAAAATTAAGATCCGTTAAAACCAACAAGGAATATAATTCCACGTTAAAAGAGATTGACAAGCTAAAAGAGCAAAATTCCCTTTTGGAAGATGAGATGCTGAATTTATTAGACAGAATAGATGAGGCTGATAAAGCTGTTCTTAAAAGCCAAGAAGAGTATAGTCAAACTAAATCCGATATTACAACTCGTATGAATGCTGTTTCTCTGGAAGAGCAAGATGGTAAAAATGAACTGACCAGGCTTAATAAAAATTGCTCTGCTCTGGAAACAAAAATCAACAAAGACTTGCTTATAAAATTCAAGCTGGTAAAAGAAAAAATTACGGGCCCATCCATATCGCCGGTAATTAATGCGGTTTGTCAGGGATGCCATCTGAATATTCCGCCTCAGATGTATATTGAGCTGCAAAGAATAGAAAACCTTAAATTTTGTCCCAACTGTCAAAGAATGATCTATTGGGTAGAGCCCCAATAGTGCCTGGCAAAAAACCTGGGGCTCGCATAAAAACAAGAAAAACGGTCGGAGTAGACCGAACGGTCGTCGGGTCATATTTTGATCCGGAGGAAAGTCCGAACACCACAGGGCAGGGTGCTTCATAACATGAAGTCGCGGTGACGTGAAGGAAAGTGCAGCAGAAAGCAAACCGCCTGTTTAATGATACCGGCAAACACCGGTTTTTTTATTCAGGTAAGGGTGAAACGGTGCGGTAAGAGCGCACCAGTTCCCTGGGTGACCAGGGAAGCTTGGCAAACCCCACCTGGTGCAAGACCAAATAGAGAAGCGCTTGAGGATGGCCCGTCCGAGCTTCCGGGTAGGTCGCAAGAGATGTCGGGTGACCGGCATCCATAGATGAATGACCGTTGGCTGGTTTTGGGGTAACCTGGACCAGTTACAAAATTCGGCTTACAGGCTGCTCCGGCCGTTATTTATTTTTTACCTTTCTCAAGGATATGCCTTAAATATGAAGCAAACCTTTTGTGATATCTCTTTTGCTGAAAAAGTCAGGTTATTTTCTCAGGATTATCTGAAATGCAGCGCTTATATTTGTAAACAGGATTCAACCGGCTATGTGTTTACAAAAAAACTATACTCAAAATATATCAGTACTTCCCAGGTACTGGAAGATTTTTTAGATTTTCATGGTGCCAAAAACAGCAAAGACTGGTATCTGTACCGAGAGCTGTGTGCAGTAGTCAGACATTTATGCCTTGGAGCGTACTCCCAGAGACATATTAATAATCGCCTTATATTTTATGATATTGTGGATGCTGATCAATTTCGCAAAGAGGGTCAAATTTCCCTTGATTTTTTAAATCAAACATTAAAAAAGATCGCTCCGATCATTTTAGAAGAAGCCGGCCGCTTAAATATTAAAATACCAGCGCAGATTTTTACGGACAGTGATTTCCCTGGAATTGTAACTTCTGAAAAACTGCATTATGACATCGATGATGAGGCCAAGGAGCTTCAAAAAGAAAATATTGTTAAAATTGCCAGCGAGTTTTTAACCATTGCCGATGATTTTGATATATTTCGTTTTTACGAACCCTATAA
>JASFBJ010000049.1 GCA_030149585.1 Desulfobacterales bacterium
GAGAATTGATATGAAAAAATATAGCAAGTTAAAAAGAGATCGTTTGCGAAAGGGCATTTATGTATTACCTAATATATGTACCACTCTTAATCTGTTTTTTGGCTTTCATGCAATCATAGCTTCCATTAACGGCAATTTTGTGGTAGCTGCTGTATCCATTATTGTTGCTGGATTATTTGATAATCTGGATGGCAAGGTTGCCAGGGCGACCAATACAACAAGTAAATTTGGTGTTGAATACGACTCTTTGGCGGATTTGATTTCATTTGGATTAGCCCCGGGCCTGATGATGTACCTTTGGGCTTTAGAGCCCATGGGAAGAATCGGCTGGCTGGCAGCTTTTTTATTTATGACCTGCGGCGCACTCCGTCTGGCCCGCTTTAATACCCAGATAGAAATATCCGGCAGCGATACTTTTACAGGTCTGCCGATTCCGGCAGGGGCTGGAATGAATGCGGTCACGATCTTGTTATGCAACCGGCTGGGAATTACGGAAATGATCAGTCCTGTAATAATTATGATAATGCTCTATATTCTCTCTTTTTTAATGGTAAGTTCAATTCAATATAATAGTTTTAAAAAGCCTGAGCTCTTTAAAAAACGAAATTTTAATGTTCTGGTAACTGCTGTTTTAGTGCTGATTTTTATTGCGGCCCAACCATCCATTGCTCTTTTTATCTTTGGACTTATTTATATTATTTCCGGGCCTTTTAACTTATTACGGCGTCATCTGCCCGGAAAACAAAAGCAGGTACAACCTGATAACAGCGATTCAAATTCATAATCCTGTGTAGTGATTAAGAATATAAATTTCGCTATATTTGATTATTTTATACAGCCCGGCCATAGCTGGCCCGGGCTGTATATATTTGATGTTATTTGAAATAAGGCTATAATTATGGGACAAAAAAAAATAAACATTGCTCTGGCAGGTGCTACTGGAGCAGTTGGTGACCAGATGATAACCTGTCTGGAAGAACGCGAATTTCCAATTAAATCCATTAAACTTCTGGCATCCAGAAGATCTGCCGGCCGCAAATTAAATTTCAATGGGCAATCAATTGAAGTTGAAGAACTAACTGAAAATTCTTTTAAGGGAATTGATATTGCGCTATTTTCCGCAGGCGGTAGTACCAGTAAGAAATTTGCGCCGATTGCAGCTAAAAGCGGCTGCATTGTCATAGATAACTCCAGTGCCTGGCGAATGGACCCTGCCGTGCCGCTGGTTGTGCCTGAAGTCAATCCCCAGGCCATTGCCGATTACACCAATAAAGGGATTATCGCAAATCCGAACTGCTCCACGATTCAGATGGTGGTTGCCCTGTTTCCAATACATAAGCAATTTAAAATAAAACGAATAGTGGTTTCAACCTATCAGGCGGTTTCAGGGACAGGGAAAAAGGCCATTGCTGAACTTTTTGACCAAACCAGGGCTATGATCAACTTTCTTGACATTAAAAAAAATGTTTATCCTCATCGGATAGCCTTTAACTGTCTGCCGCATATTGATCAGTTTGAAGAAAACGGATATACCAAAGAAGAGATGAAAATGGTAAATGAAACCCGAAAAATTATGGAAGATGATACCATTGGAATTACTGCGACAACAGTTAGGGTACCTGTCTTTTTCAGCCATTCAGAAGCTGTCAACGTGGAAACCGTCAAGCCTGTATCCGCAGCAAGGGTTCAGGATTTGTTGAAAAATGCTCCAGGTGTAAAGCTGGTAGATGATCCTTCAAATAATTTATATCCATTGGCCATTGATGCGGCTGGGCATGATTTAACCTTTGTTGGACGAATCAGAGATGATGAATCTCTTGAAAATGGGATTAACCTTTGGATAGTGGCTGATAATATAAGAAAAGGCGCAGCTACCAATGCTGTCCAGATTGCTGAACTTTTAGCCCAACAATATTTATAGGAGTTTATTAATTGGATAAAGTACCTATTACAAAACAAGGATATACAATCCTGAAAAAAGAGCTTGAGCGTATAAAGGCAGTGGATCGGCCTGAAAATATCAGAGCTATTGAAGAGGCAAGAGCGCATGGCGATTTATCTGAAAACGCTGAATTTGAAGCTGCAAAGGATCGTCAGGCTTTTATTGATGCCAGGATCAGGGAACTTGAATATAAACTTGGTAATGCCGACATTATTGATCCTGAAACTTTGCCTAAAGACAAGGCCGTATTTGCAAGCAAGGTTATTCTGGAAAACATAGAAACAGGTGAAGATGTCAAATACCAGCTTGTGGGGCCTGATGAATCAGATATCGAACAGGGCCGAATTTCGGTTGCTTCACCACTTGGAAAAGCAATGATCGGCAGAAAGCCTGGCGATGAAATTACTTTACAGGCCCCTGGAGGTCAAAGGGTTTACGAACTCATAGAAATACTCTAACTGTTTTTTTAAATAAGGAGGCAATAAGTGGCGCGAATTTCCATTGAAGATTGTTTAAAAAAAGTTCCGAACCGGTTTCAACTGGTTCATATGGCAGCCAAGCGAGTTCAACATATTCGTGAGGGTTCTGAATATCTTGTCAGTGCTCCAAAAAATGAAGACATTGTAATAGCCTTACGTGAAATAGCAGCCGGAAAAGTTACAGAAAAAAATAAAGCAACATCAAAGGAAAAAGCATAACTTTTTTTGTCACACCACACCTATTTATATAAGGGCATTAACCGGTCAGTCGGCAAGGCCTTGCACCAGTATCAGATGATATCGGATGGAGACCGGATAGCTGTGGGGCTTTCAGGGGGCAAAGACAGCCTGGCTTTAATGTGGATTTTAAATGAAAGAAAATCTCGAGCCCCTGTTAACTATCAAATTTTTGGAATATATATTGATCCTGGATTTGAAGATAGTTATGCTGAAAAGCTTTTACAATTTTGCCATGCTCAGGGTTTTTATCTTAAAGTTGAACACTCGAATTTTGGTATTTTGGCGCATAGTTCAAAAAACAGGGAAAATCCCTGTTTTTTATGTTCTCGCCTGAGACGCAAGCGTTTGTTTGAAATTGCCTCTGAATTGGGATGCAGCAAAATAGCTCTGGGGCATCATATGGACGATATTATTGAAACACTTTTTTTAAATATCTGCTACGCGGGTGAAATAAGCACCATGGTTCCTTTTCAACCTCTTTTCAATGGCAACCTGACCTTAATCAGACCCCTTGCCTTTACAGAAGAAAATACCATCAAAAAATTTGCCATGGAAAAAGCATTTCCCATTTTTCGCAATCCTTGTCCAACAGAAAAAACATCCAAACGTAAATTTATTAAAGAAATGCTTCAACCATTATATAAGAGTAATAAGAAAATTAAAGGAAATATTTTTCGGGCATTAAATAACGTTAAAACTGAATACCTGTTATAATAAAACAGCAGAGATTTTTATATCGCATGAAAGACATTCAAAATCAGAGGGATTACCGTAATATCCCAATTGACCAGGTGGGCATTAAGAATTTAAGATATCCAATTACAGTTTTAGATAAGGCAAAAAATTATCAAAACACAGTTGCATCTATAAATATGTATGTTGATCTTCCACATAAATATAAAGGCACACATATGAGCCGTTTTGTGGAAATGCTGCATGTTTTGCGACCCGAAGTCTCCTTGAAAAAATTTTCAGAGATTCTGGAAAATATGAAGGCCCACTTAAATGCTGCATCTGCTCATATTGAAATTACTTTTCCATATTTTATTGAAAAAAAAGCTCCGATCAGCAAACTGCCGGGATTAATGGATTATACATGCCGCATCATAGGATCAAGTAATCGTGATGATAAGACAGATATTATCTCGGAAGTAATTGTGCCGATTTCTTCAGTTTGTCCCTGCTCAAAAGAAATCAGCGATGAGGGAGCCCATAATCAGCGTGGTGAAGTTCAGCTTAAAACCAGGTTTAAGAAATTTATCTGGCTTGAAGATATGATTGAACTTGTTGAATCATGTGCCTCTTGCGAAGTCTTTTCAGTTTTAAAACGGGTAGACGAAAAAGAGGTAACTGAAAGGGGCTATGCAAATCCAAAATTTGTTGAAGATATTGTACGGGATATTGCCTCCAGGCTGAATAAAGATTCTAATATCACCTGGTTTTCGCTTAGTGCGGAAAATTTTGAGTCAATCCATAACCACAGCGCCTACGCCCATATTACCAAGGGAGAAGTTCCTGATTTTAAACAGTAAATCCCAAAGATAGATTATAAAGTTATTTTAAAATGCAGGTTAAAATCCGGAGCTGTTCGAGTAAGATCTTCACAAAACGCCAGTTCAAGCTTTCCTCTATGCCAGACTTTAAAGGCTATTCCCAAACCAAGTTCTATACTGTCCTGATCCAGTCGACTGATACCGGTTTTTTCTAAAGGCCCTGTAAAACAGTTCAGTTGAGTTATAATCGAAAAGGATTGGGTAACCATATACTCTATCCCGGCAAACAGGGTATAAATATTATTTACCGAGATCTTTGGATTTGAGATAGCTGGATCAGAAAGCAAAATATAGCCAGGGTTAAGATATACTATTAGTGGATCAAGATTTATACTGGACAAGAGTAAAAAACCATGGTCACAGGCTCCACTCCCAAAGCCATGTTTCTCATTGCCGAAAGGGACTTTAAGAATATATTTAAAACTTAATGAGAAATGTCCATTATCTTTTTCATCCAATAACCCTATTTTAACAGATGCAGTACTGTCGGCAAGATGTAATCCACCCGAACTTGCATCAAACCATTGCTCGCCGTCTTTTTTAATTGAATACCCGAATTCGTTTTGGGGGCGACACTCTCTGCCGTAATTTGGAAAGCCAAAATAATCATGATAGTCCGCAAGATAACCATCCATCCAACCACCATTCATACTTACCAGAGGAATTTTTGCTGCAAGTGTTAAATTTGACGTAAGACCGTAGGCTGCTGAAAATTCCAGCACCATCAGCTCCATATCCATCAACGCCTGCCAATTATTTGAAACTGAATTCAGATAAACACTGCTATAGTCAATTGCCAGGCCTGTTTCTAATTTTTTCGGTTGAACCAGCTCAGCAGATTCAGGCACAGGTGTTAAAAACATTAAAAAAAGCGGGTATTGGTTTTTGACCTGCAATGGCCCTAAACCTGAATCTGCCGAGACAGAGACAGACATTTTTGATATCAGGGCGGCAATCCATATTATCATAATAAAAAATTTATAAACTCTATTATTTATCATAAAACTCAATTTATTTTTTCTAAACACGGACCTGCCTGGCCAGCTCCTCTAATTTAACCAGGGCATCTTGTCCGATCTCGCCCATATCTTCACTGAATTCATTAACAAAGGTATTAATGTGGGAGGTTAAAATATTTTCTTCAAACTCTTGAGCGTACTGCCTGATATACGGCAGGCAGCTTTCAGGATGCTTTCGCGCCAGCGCAATACTTTGTCGAATAAGATCTTCAAGTGCAGCAATTTTTTCTTTTGGCAGATTTTTTTTAACAGCAATGCAACCTAAGGGGATCGGCAGGCTGGTTTTCATCTCCCACCATTTGCCTAAATCCATAATCTCTACAAAACCTGCCTGAGCAAAGGTAAAACGGCTTTCATGAATGATTACACCCATATCTGCCTGGCCTTTTTCAAGAGAATTAAATATTTGCTCATAGGGAATAAAGTGTCGGTTCGAGGCATTGGGTGCCCAGAGTTGAAAGAGTAAATGGGCGGTTGTCCATCGACCGGGTAAAATAATTTCAGCCTGGCTTAAATCAAGATTTTTTTTTTCAGGCTTAGCAATTACCACCGGCCCGCAGCCATAGCCCATAGCCCCGCCGCTTTTTAACAGATGGTAGTTTTCTTTGACCTGTAACCAGGCGTAAAAGGACATTTTGGAGATATCCAGCACCTGACTAAAGGCCATCTTATTTAATGTTTCCACATCATGCAGCCTGGCTTCAATTTCATAGCCGGGCAAGGTTAGAAGACCTTTTGCAAGCGCATGAAACATGAAAGTATCATTGGGACAAGGGGAAAACCCAAAAGAAAGTTTCATCTATCCTTCCTGCCTGCCATAAAACGCATTGATCTGGTCCACTACATATTCCAACTGCTTTTTTTCAAGCTCAGGATAGATAGGCAGGGCCAGAGTATGATCGGCCGCGTATTCAGAATTTGGAAAATCACCCCTCTTATATCCCAAATTACTGAAACACTCTTGCAGATGCAAGGGAACTGGATAATAGATCTCGCATCCAATCCCCTGTGCAGCCAAAAACTCTTTCAGTTGATCGCGTTTTTCTCGCAAACAGATCACAAATTGATTGTAAATATGACGGTTTTCAAGCTCTTTTGGTAATGTCACAACATCCTTAAGATCTATCTGTGCAAAAAGGCTACGGTAAAAAGCGGCATTTTTCTGGCGTTTTCTGGTCCACTCATCAAGGTATTTTAATTTTACCATCACAACTGACGCCTGGATTGCATCTAAACGAAAATTGCCGCCAATTAATTTATGAAAATATTTAGGGCGAGAACCGTGAACCCTGATATCCCGTAATTTTTCGTTTAAGTCAGATGATTTGGTAGTCACAATTCCGCCATCCCCAAAAGCGCCCAGATTTTTTGAAGGAAAAAAGGAAAAACAACCAAAATCCCCCATAGAGCCTGCACGCTGTCCTTTATATTCAGCTCCAATTGCCTGAGCCGCGTCTTCAATTATTATCAGTTCATACTTATCCGCAATCGTCCGAAGCTTATCCATCTCAACACATTGTCCATACAGATGTACGGGGATAACGGCCTTAACCCGACTACGATTTTCTACAGACATGGAAGTTAACAGCTCAGCTATTTTTTCCACAGAAATATTATATGTTTCTAAATCAATATCAGCAAATAAAGGTTTTGCCCCGGTTCTGACTATGGAGCCGGCTGTGGCAAAAAAGGTGTAAGGCGTAGTTATTACCAGATCTCCAGGTCCTATTCCGGCGGCCATCAGGGAAATCAGCAAGGCGTCTGTTCCAGAAGAAACACCCACTGCGAATTCAGTGGAAGAATAAGCTGCAATCTTATGTTCCAGTTTCGCAACATTTGGCCCTAAAATAAAATATTGGCTTTCAAATATTTTATTTATTTCTTGCAGTATCTCAGTTTTAATGGTCTGGTACTGCTGTTTTAAATCAAGTAAGGGTACTTTCATTAAACCTTCTCCATTCTTTTAAATTCAGTTATATTTATTATTCCAGGTCCACAAGTACCAAATAAGCAGGCCCCTTTGCCAAATTTTTAATTTTCACCTTATTTTTTTTGGAAATAGTTATTGAATCCCCAATCTTTAAAATTATTTTTTTATCAGCAGTGATTTCAACAAGACCCTGAGTGAGCACTATATGCAACTTTGATCCCTGAAAAGCAATATCATCGCACATAAGGCCCTTATAAATTTTAAGACGACTCACCCGCGAGTCATTTCTTTCTTCAATCAAGCAAAGAGAGCCCCAGCTATGCTGGATAGTTGGGTGGTTATGGCACTCCTTTCGTCCCAGCTTTTTCAGATCAGCCACAATCATTTTAACATCTCTGCTGTTGGCCAGATCTGAAATAAAAACCGAGTCTGGGGTTTCCACCACTGCCAGATTAGACACCTGATTGGTGGCAATCAATCTTTTATAACCTTTTATAAAGCAGTTATTAGTGTTTTTGGTAATTATATCGCCGTCAAGCACATTTTTATTTTTATCTTTAGGTAAAAAATCATATAATGACTTCCATGACCCAATATCACTCCAGCCAAAATCAGAAGGCAATATCGCCCCTTTCCGGGTATGTTCCATGATGGCGTAATCTATCGAAATATTAGGCAGATTTTCATATCCTTTTTCAATCGCCAGGTTTCCCTGCCCCAGAAATGCCTGCATCTTTTCAAGCAACTCCGGCTGTAAGGCTGCAAATTCAGCAAGCATTATCGAAGCCTTAAAGGCAAACATTCCGCTATTCCAGAAAAAAGTTCCAGCCTCAAGATATTTTTTGGCAGTGGGCTGGTCAGGTTTTTCAACAAAACGTTTTAAGGTTAAAGCTTTGTTTCCAATCTTATCCCCGCCTTCTACATATCCATAACCGGTTTCCGGGTAGTCGGGTTTAATCCCAAAAGTAATAATATATCCTTTATCTGCAAGATCAACTGCTCTAATAAGATCCTGCTGAAAACAAGCCTCATCTTGAATAACATGATCAGCCGGAAAAACAGAGATAATCGCATCGGTTTCTTCCTTTAAAATCAACAATAAAGCCATCAGGATAGCCGGAGCAGTATTGCGTCCGCAAGGTTCTTGGAATATTTTGCCGATAGAGGAAAGATTAATTTCTTCCATTTGCCTGGCTATTTCGTGATAATGTTTTTTGCCGCAGACAATTCTTATTTTATCTCTGTTAAGGATCGGGGAGATGCGGTTTATGGTATTTTGCACCAATGAAACATCTCCAATAAATCTTACCAGCTGCTTTGGATAGAGCTCTCTGGAGATCGGCCAAAGTCTTGTTCCTGTTCCACCTGCCAGCAAAACAGAATATACGCTGAGTTTCTCATCATGCATTTTGATTTCTCCTGAAGAAAATGGGGCAAATTTGCTATTGGCCCTTATTAATGCTGTTTTATTATATCATTGGGAATACACGCTGTTCAAATGCATCATGCAATTTGAAATACTTGCATCAGGTGTTTGTGTCTTTTATGGGTCAATAGTAGATTTGGCCCCATTTGCTCCTCTTTGATTTATTATCAATATACAAAATTCAATGCAATTGTCAATGAGTAAGGGGCACGGTAAATTTGTTCTAATTTTTAAGCTTTTGATGCGAAACGGCTATTCCTCGTCATTTTTAAATAATCCAAGACCATACGCGAGGTCATTAATAGTTGTCGCATCTTTTGCGAGACATTTTGAACTCCCTTACTTTCAAAAAATTTCCAAGGTCATAAAACTGCAAAAAAACAAATGAAAAAATTTGGAGCCATGTTGTCTTTCGAGTTGGATGACCTGAAAAATGAAACAAATAGTTTTTTATCACGATTACAACATATTCATACCGCTGTGAGCTTGGGAGGAGTCGAGACTATCATTTGCTCACCAGCCCAAACATCTCATGTAAAATTGTCGGTTAATGAGCGGAAAAGAGTAGGAATTTCTAATGCCCTATTGAGACTTTCGGTAGGAATAGTACATGTTGATGATTTGATCGCAGATATTGAACAGGCATTGACGGATAATAGTATATTAATTTACCATTATCAGGGATCATGTTGGATGTTTATAGCGTTGGCATCCTAATTGTAGAATTTATTAAAAAGTTATTTTTGCGCGAGCCCTAAGCACCAAGGCAAAGCAGATTGTACCGGTGTCGTCAATTATTCCACCAAGACGAACCAGGAAATTATTGCAGTCTGCATCATCTCTAAAAATTTTACAACGCTCAATACCACGCGCGATAATGTGATGCATGGCACCCGGCGCGTCTATTTATTGATTTTCTCAGCATTATTAAATCATAGCACAATAACCATTATTTAAAAACTATAAATGTAAAGGGCGTCCCCCGAAGTCCCACCGAAGTCCAAAATTTCTACCACAGATATTCCATTACCACAACCTCTAAATGAAAAGAAAATAGCGTGCTGCTGGGTAAGCGGGGTATTGTTTGTTAATTTGGCGGGATATAGCAGCGGGATATTCCCAAATATAGCGTTACAGTATTTCGTCACCTATTTAGGGGTAAGGCGTTACACTTTTTGCATCTTAACAAATGTTAACTTAGGTCCCCGTAAATAAATCCACACCTTGCTTGTCTGTTGGTTCGTCTACTGCGTTACATCCACCGGCACGTATCTCGATATGCGCCGGTGGATGTGCCTTGTAGACAAACCAACATCCAGCGCAATTTTGTGGATTTATTTTTTTCCGTGACCCTAATCTGATTAGATACCTGGGAATTTGAATAGGATACATAATTTGGGTTTCCAAACCAGCTGGAAAGGATGCAAGGCCGGTTGAATTGACGGTTAAAATATAAAATTATTTTTGTGTGAGCCCTGAGCAATATAATGAGATCGAGTTTCTGAATTTAGACTTAAAAAAACTTGACAGAGCAATTTTAATTTGTTAGGCATAGCGAAAAATTTTTGGTATACTCTGATTTTCTTGATCTTCCTTATATTGCAATTTTTTTGTAAGACTAAGGTAAAAGGAGCGAAATAAGTTGAGCCCGAATAATAAAAAACCCGGTCTTATTATTAAGACGCAAAAACAGGCATTATCTTTAAATATTTGCAAAAAAATTTATTATGCTTTGACAATCTGCCTGATAATAAAATTGATAATGGAATTTTTTTTCCCAGGCTTTCAGGCAATAGCCGGCGATGAAGCCGGCAGGCTGCACCAGCAGGTCATTAAAACGATTGATAAAAGCCGTCTGACGCAGATCAAAAAAGATGATTGGGAAAAGAAAAAAACAGAGATTGCTTCACACAAATCACCACTCCTGTCAGAAAAAGAACAGCTTGAAAAAGTTAAGACCTGCCTTGAAAAAGAACTCAAAATCCAAAATCTTGTTATTAATGAAGCTAAACGTAAAATCAAGGAAGCCGAACTCATCCGCACCAACATACACTCATATTTAGAATCAGTTATTGACGAACTTGAAGAAAGCATAAAAAGAGGTCTTCCATTTCTGGCTGATGAACGAAATGCCCGGATTTTGTCGATTAAAGAGACTCTTGAAAGGCCTGATAAAACAGATGCTGAAAAATATAGAAGGGTTATGGAAGCTCTTCAAATAGAAACTGAATACGGTCGCACAGTAGAAGTCTATTCTGAAATAATTAATCTTGATGGTCAATCCGTGCTGGTTGATATCTTAAGACTTGGCAGGCTCGCCCTTTATTGCCGGACACCGGATAAAAAAAAGACCGCATATTATGATAAAATTGAAAAAAAATGGCTGCTTTTTTCTAGAGGCAGCAGCCATGAGATCGGAAAGGCAATAGAAATGGCGCGTCATGAAAGAATAAGCGATCTTGCCAGACTGCCTATTGGAAGGATTATTATTAAATGAGAGTTCTGCTTATATCGATATTTATTATAATTATAGCAAGCCCGGCGCATTCTGAAGATATGCGGGATGCATCCATCAAGGCCTTGGCAGAGTATGAAAAAGTTGTGGCGGAAGCTAAAAAAAGTGAAACCCGAATCTTTCAAGACAGGCTGGCATTGGAAAAAGAAATTGCCCTGCTAAAAAATAAAATAAAAGTATTGAAAAGCAATATTTCAGCAGGGCAGCTATCCATGGAAAAAATGAAAGAAAAAGAAGTTAAATTAAATTCCCGTCAATTAGATAATAAAATGGATTTGCGTGAGATGAGCGGCGTTGTTCGCTCAATTACCAGAGATTTTCAAATAATAGTGCAACAATCTCATTTTACAGCTCATTTCCCGGATCGACTCGATGAATTAAAACCGCTTTTGAATAAAGAGCGCTTTCCTGGAATGAACGATCTTAAAAAACTCTCAAACCTTTTTTTTCAGGAAATGGAATTTTGCGGCGAAGTTGTTTTGCAAAAAGGGCAATATCTGGATCGCTCTGGGACAAGGCAAACAGGTGATATTTTAACTGTCGGCAAGTTTACGGCAATGTACATGTCAGACAAAGAAGCTGGATTTTTAAAATATCTTGAAAAAAGCCACACCTTTGCCTCACTTTCAGCTCTTCCATCCTGGTCTGTCGGGCGTAACCTGAAAAAGTACATGAACGGAGAGGTGGACGATATTAGCATTGATTTTTTAAATGGCGCGGCTTTAAGGCAGATCACCCATAAATTAACAATGACAGACAAAATTAAAAATGGCGGCCCAATTGTCTGGCCAATTCTGGCTATCGGCTTTTTTGCCTTTATAATAGTAATTGAACGCAGTGTTTTTTTAAGAAAGGTACACACAAATACTGATCTTATCATGGGAGAGGTAAACTCACTGGCTCTAAAAGGCAAATGGGCTGAGTGTGAAAAGATCGTCAAAGATGTAAAAGGGCGACCGGTTTATAATGTTTTACGGGCAGCTCTGAGCGCACGGGCAGAAACCAGAGAAAATCTTGAAAGTATTTTACAGGAGGCAATATTAAAAGAATTCCCCAGACTCGAACGGTTTTTACCGGCCTTGAACGTCTTGGGAGCGGTTGCGCCGCTATTAGGGCTGCTTGGTACCGTGACCGGCATGATCAGCACTTTTCACGTAATTACCCTTTACGGAACCGGCGATCCGCGCATGATGTCGGGCGGTATTTCAGAAGCTATGGTGACAACCATGCTCGGCCTTGCTGTGGCTATTCCCATAATGCTGGCACATACTTTCCTGAATCGCCAGGTAGATCATATTATCGGAGATATGGAAGAAAAGGCAGTTGCCATGACAAATATTATCCACCGTGAAATAATAATGGTTGATGAAAAAGAGCTGCAAAATTAGAGGCCAAAACAGTGAAAGCCATATTAAACGCATACGAATATCTTAGTTCCGGCGGTATTATTATGATTCCTATTATTTTTTGTTCCCTTTGGATGTGGTGGCTTATCAGTCAGCGTCTTTTCTATTTCAGATATCTGAATAAAAATGATCTAAACTTGCACCAGGCAATGGAAATGCTCAGAAACGAATATGAACCAAAAAACAGAAAAGGTCTTTGTGCAGGGATTCTTATCGAATTTATATCTAAACAAACAAAGAATAAAAAATTGAATCAAAGTATTCTTGAGCTATGTATCATGAAAAAAAGACCATTTATCAGGCGCTCAATTACGACTATTGCGGTACTGGCCGCGGTTGCGCCTCTTTTGGGGCTTTTGGGCACTGTAACCGGCATGATGTCAACCTTTGACTCAATTTCTCTTTTTGGGACAGGTAATCCAAAGGCTATGGCAGGAGGCATTTCAGTGGCGATGATTACAACCCAAA
Organism: Desulfobacterales bacterium; assembly: GCA_030149585.1. Classification (GTDB taxonomy): domain Bacteria; phylum Desulfobacterota; class Desulfobacteria; order Desulfobacterales; family JASFBJ01; genus JASFBJ01. Next base: position 12,979 of record JASFBJ010000049.1, read on the forward strand.
GCGGTCTTTTAGCGGCAATTCCAGGTCTTTTTATGAGCAGTTTTTTGTCCCGCAGGGCAAATTCCATGGAAAATCGGCTTGATGAACTTGCTTTAATGATAAGCAGGAGTTTTTAGCAGGAGCTTATAAATGATAAATTTTCGTAAATCATTTCGCGGTAATTCAAAAACAACGGATATTAACATAACTCCGCTTATTGATATGGTATTTATTCTGCTGATTTTTTTTGTTGTTACTACAAGCTTTGTAAAGGAAACCGGTGTGGATATAAACAGGCCAACCGCATCAACAGCCGTTCTCAAGGAAAAGGGAGCTATTCTTGTGGCTGTAAATCAAAGTGGTCAGATATTTATGGAAAATAAACAAATAGATATTCGGAGCCTAAGGGCTCATATTGAAAGATCACTATCGGATATTCCTGAAGGGACGGTTGTTATTATAGCGGATAAGGTAAGCTATACCGGCATTATTATCAGGGTAATGGATCAATGCCGTCTGGCCGGCGCCAAGAAAATAAGTATTGCCGCTTCTGTTGCAGGCATCAAGGGATAAATGGCTTTTAAAACCTGTAAAATCTATTTTAACGCAACCATGTCGGCTTTGCTCGTTAATTTTTTTTTATTTGCGGTCCTGCCGAATTTGGTTGAAAATAAATTTGCAAAAAATGATCTTGAAAGTCTGGTCCCGATCAGCTTTGAGCGGCTCAACCCTCCTGAGCCGCCACCGATTTCAGAAACAAAAAAAAAGCCACCGGAAAAAAAAATTATTAAAGATCATATCCCAACCGTCAAAATGCAACAAATAATGCCAAGGCAGCCGAATTTAAATATGGAGGCATCACCTCTGGATTTTGAGATTAATCTCAAACTGACAGGGGGTTTGAAAGTGGCAAAGCCGCAAAATCAATTCAAATTTAAAGGCTCTTATGCTCAAAAGGAGGTTGATCAGATGCCTGTTCCGGTTTTTAAGATAAAACCCTTATATCCATACCGGGCCAGGCGACTAAATATTGCTGGAAAGGTTGATGTTAAGTTTTTAGTAGATGCAAAAGGCTTAGTCAGCAAAATCAGTATTATAAAGGCAACGCCATCCGGTATTTTTGAGGACAGTGTTCTAAAAGCAATTGCAACCTGGAAATTTTTCCCGGGTAAAGTCCGCAACCAGCAGGTTTCGACCTGGGTAATCACAAGTATTGAATTCAAGCCTGAGGGCATATGAGAAAAGCTCGCAAAATTAATAAATATATTACAGCCTTTTTTTGTCTGCAATTTATTATTCTGGGCTGCCTGCCGGCAAAGGCCGAAGAAAAAAAAGAGATTTTAACTTATGCCGTTCAAAAGGTTGTATATGACGCAGGGCTGGAAATAGAGCAAAAACAATATCAAAAGGCTGAAAAAAGGCTTTTAGAATATATTTCCAAAAATTCTGAAAATCCGCATTATCTGGTGGAATTTATCCTGGGAAATGCTCTGGCTTTATCCGGCCAGGATAAAAAAGCTCTTGCCCACTATGCAGCCTCAGCTAATCTTGAACCAGATTATGCCCCGGCCTGGCAGAATATGGCCAAAATCTATTCTGATATGAAGCAATATGAGAAGGCTGGGGATTGTCTTTTGAAAACATATGAATTTATGGGAAAAAAAGACTCATCAATACTCTACAACGCGGCTGCATTTTTTATCATGGCCGGTAAGGACGCAAAGTCTCTGCCATATCTTGAGGCTCTTGTGTCGCAAGATGAAGAAAAAATAAAAATAATCTGGGTTGAAGCCTTTTTAAAGGTTTGCATGGATCTTCAGCTCAAAAAAAAAGCAATTAAGATAATCAGCGAGTTGATTGACAAAAACAAAAATGACCCTGAGTTGTGGAAAATGCTTGGCAGGGTGTATCTGTGGCAAAAAAAATATAAAAAAGCCCTGGCGGCGCTCATAATTCGATCATATCTAACACCTTTGAATAAAAAAGAAGATTTTCTTTTGCTGGGTGATCTAAGCAATTTTGTGGGTATGCCCTTAAAGGCAGCCGGGTATTATGAGCAAGCCATAGAGACAGACAGGCAGCCTGAATCCTTAATTTATGAAAAACTTGCATCTGCATATATCTTTGGGCACAGGGATGCAAGAGCTACAGAAGTATTAAATAAGGCTTTGGTAAAAAAACCATGTGCAACGCTCTGGTTTATGCTGGGCCAAATACTTTACAGGAAAGAAAAGTTTAATGAGGCTTATCAGGCCTTTAATAAGGGCGTTAGCCTCGATTTAAAAAACGGTTTAAAAAATGATTCAAAAAATGGTCATGCTTATTTGATGATGGGCTATTGCTCTCTTAATATAAAGGATAAAAAAAGGGCCTGGCCGGCTTTTAAAAAAGCGGCCGGCTTTCCAAAACAGCGAAAAAATGCAAAAGAAATGTTAAAATATTTAAG
>JASFBJ010000050.1 GCA_030149585.1 Desulfobacterales bacterium
TAGCTGGCGGACAAACATTTGACTTGCCATGGATTCAGGTTATGAACGTACATAATGCATTTTTATTTGCAGAAAAATAGTCGTAATTTAAGTCAGTTAGACGACACTACAACATTTAGACTTATGCGGTTTTTGACCTTTTAGTATTGCAATCTCATCTTTTAAAATTTGAATTTTTTCAGTTTGCTGTTGAATAATTTCCAGCAATAGAGATATCGTTGGCGTTATTTCTTCATCGGAAATTAATGGTAGCTGTTTTTGTGCCCTCATAAATTATGTATATATCAAAATAATATTGAGTTGTCTACAACTTTTTTATATCTACCACATACTTTTTGAGAAGTTACCTATATAAAGATTTTAATCTGATTTTAACTGAGTTAGCGTGAGCAGTTAAACCTTCTGTTTCAGAAAGGCGGATTATGTCGCCGGCTTCTTTTTTAAAAGCTTGTTTTGAATAATGAATCAGGCTGGTTTTTTTTATAAAGTTATCCACGCTCAGGGCTGAGGAATATCTGGCGGTTCCGGCTGTGGGAAGAACGTGATTTGGGCCGGCTATGTAGTCGCCCACTGCTTCCGGTGTATAGGGTCCTAAAAATACAGCCCCGGCATTTTTTATCTGGTCAAGGTAGTCAAAAGGCTCTTTGATAAAAAGTTCCAGGTGTTCAGGAGCAAAACGATTAGCAAGCTCTATGGCCATTTTAAGATCCGCCACAACTAAAAGCGCTCCATAGCTTTTGAGTGATTTAGCAGCAATTTCGCAGCGGCTAAGATTAGAGAGCTGGTTCTCAACAGCCTTGCCGACATTATCTGCAAGTGTTTTATCTGGGGTTATAAGAATGGCTGAGGCCAGCGGGTCATGTTCGGCCTGAGATAGCAGGTCGGCTGCAATAAATTCAGGATCAGCTGTATCATCGGCAATAATCAAAATTTCGCTGGGGCCGGCTATCATATCAATACCCACACTACCGGCAACAAGTTTTTTAGCAAGGGTAACATAAATATTACCGGGACCAACAATCATATTAACTTTTTTAATTGATTCTGTCCCAAAACACAGGGCTGCAATGGCCCAGGCACTACCGATTTTATATACGCAGTCCACACCTGCTTTTTTTGCAGCCACCAGCAGGTGCGGATCAATTTTTCCTGTTTTAGTTGGCGGAGTTGCTATTGATATCCATGGAACCTGGGCAATTTTTGCTGGAATAGCTCCCATTAAAACCGAGGACACCAAAGGAGTCTTTCCTCCTGTGCCTCCAGGCACATAAACACCGGCTGCATCAACTGGATTAATCATCTGGCCCAAAAGGGTTCCGGGTCTTAACGGGCTGAGCCAGGATTTTCGAACTTGCTGAAGATGAAAATCTTTGATTTGGCGAATAGCCCGGTTTAAAGCTTTTATATAGGAACGACTTATATTCCGTGCGGCATTTTTAAACTCTGCTTCACTTACTTTCAAAGCATCAATGGTTAATCCAGGCGAGTCAAACCGGTTAACATAGCTGATAAGGGCTGAATCACCATTTTTTTTAATATCTTCAATAATCCGGCTGACCGAATTCATATCTTTTTTTGTAAATGTCAGACTCCGATTAATAATAGCCTTTACTCTTTTTTCAGCAAGGGCTGAAGGATATGATAGCACTCTCATTAACAACCATCCTTATTTAAGCTTATTTAAATAGCTTTCCAAACGATCCATCCCCTTTGCAATATTTTCCTGTGAATTAGCATAACTAAATCTTAAATAGCCCTCCCCGTTTTCACCAAAATCAATTCCAGGCGCCACCCCGACCCTGGCTTTTTCAAGAATATCAAATGCAAGCGCATAAGAGTTTTGGGATAGATGACGAGCATTTGCAAAAACATAAAAAGCGCCTGTAGGTTCTTTTGTAATGCCAAAGCCTATGTCTTTAAGCCGTTTGATCATAAAAATCCGGCGCTGGTTGTAAATTTTTTTCATCTGCTTTACATCAGCTTCGGCATGCTGCAGGGCAGCTATTCCGGCTTTTTGAATCATTGAGTTGGCGGCAATAAAAAAATTTTGCTGTACTTTCTGGATTGGCCGGATAAATTTTTTAGGAGCAATCAGATATCCTAATCTTAAACCAGTCATGGCGTATAATTTAGAAAATCCGTTTAAAACAAAAGCCTTTTCAGTGTACTCTAAAATTGAATGTTCCTGACCTTCATATACTAAACCATGATAGATTTCATCAGAGACCACATAGGGCTTAAAATCTGCGATAGCCTGCATTCTTTCAGGCGATAACAGGTTGCCGGTGGGATTGGATGGAGAGTTAATAAAAACAGCCTTTGTCCTGGAATTTATTTTTTCTTTAATGGAGTCCGGCCTGTATTGAAAACCGTCATCTTCATATACTGGTATCCGAACCGGGATTCCATCAACGAATTCTATGAAGTTGGGATAACAGGCATAGTGCGGATCAGAAATAATGACCTCATCATCTTTTTCCAAAAGCGCCGCGAAAATCATGAAAATAGCAGGTGAACTGCCGGAGGTAACTACTATTTGATCTGGATCAACTGCAACCTTATAAGTTTTGAAATAATATTCGCAGATTGCTTCCCGCAGCTCAAGCAGCCCAAGGCTGTGGGTATAATGCGTAAAGCCCTCCTCCAAAGCCAGGATAGCGGCCGCCTTTATACAGGCCGGTGTATCAAAATCCGGTTCTCCCACTTCAAGGTGAATTATATTTTCACCATTTTGTTCCATTTCAGAGGCTCTTTCCAGCACATCCATTACAATAAAAGAACTCATCCTGGTGGTTCGTTTTGAAATCATTTACTGCTCCTGACGATCATACAACCTTGTTTAAAGGGTATTCGATAATACCTTCAGCGCCACTTTTCAGCAATTGAGGAATAAGAGTTCTTATAACGCTGATATTCACCACTGTTTCCACCGAAACCCAGTCAGACTGGTAAAGATGGGCTATAGTCGGGGCATTAAGGCTGGGCAGCAGGGCAACAACCTTTTCCAGTTTATTTTCCGGAACGTTCATTTTGATTCCCACCAGTTTTTGGCCGATCAGCGCTCCTTTGAGTAATAAGGCTATCTGCTCGATCTTCTCCCGCTTCTCAGGATTTTCCCAGGCCTTATGATTGACTATCAACTGGGTATTTGTCTTCATTAATTCATGAATAATTTTAAGGCCATGTGCATTAATTGTGCTGCCTGTTTCAGTTACTTCAACTATTGCATCAGCCAGTTTAGAAACCACCTTTGCCTCTGTAGCGCCCCAGGAAAATTCAACTTCAACCTGGATATTTTTTTTATCAAAATAATTTCTTGTAAAATTAACCAGCTCAGTGGCAATTTTTTTCCCCTGCAGATCCTCTGGTTTCTTAATGTCGGAATCAAAAGGAACTGCCAGTACCCATCGAGCCGGACGCGCGCTTACCTTGGAATAAACCAGGTCGCAAACAACCTTGACATCTGAATTATTTTCAGCAATCCAGTCTTTACCGGTCAAACCAACATCCAGTGTGCCTTTTTCCACATAGCGTGACATCTCCTGGGCACGGCAGATTGCGCATTCAATGGTCTCGTCGTCAATTTCAGGGAAATAACTGCGGCCATGAGTATTTATTTCCCAGCCCGAACGCTTAAAAAGGGCTATGGTTGCATTTTGCAGACTTCCTTTAGGGATTCCCAGTTTTAATGGTTCTTTCATTATTTATAAACCTCCTTTGGATCAAATACAGGTTTGCCGGTTATTTTAATTTTCCCATCTTCAATTTTTTTATAAAAACAGCTGCGATATCCAGTATGACAGGCAGCTCCCCCTATTTGTTCAACTTTTAATAATACTGTATCATCATCACAATCAATCCTGATTTCTTTTACCAGTTGAATATTGCCGGAAGTCAGCCCTTTTACCCAGAGAGTATTTCGACTGCGGCTGTAATATGTGGCTTTGCCGGTCTCTAAGGTAGCTTCCCATGCCTCCTGATTCATAAAAGCCAGCATCAATATTTCATTGGTTTTATAATCCTGCACAATGGCGGGAATCAGGCCGCCTGTTTTTTCAAAATCTAATTTTATCATTATTATTTTCCTTAGTTTTCTCGATTATAAAACCTTAAATAAATACTATAATTTGAGTTAAAGTCAATTTATTTTTATGCGGATACAAATGGTCTATTTGGGATTTTAAATTCGTCTTAACTAAAATCTCATTAACTGGTCATTATAAACCATTACCGGCTGATAGCCGAAAATCGCATTTAGATGATGTAAAAAAGCGCTGTAGCCCTGGTTTTGCCATGTATCAGTTAACAGGGTGTTAATTTTTCGGTAATAGCAAAGGTAATCATCAACTGTATCAGGATTCTTTTTGATAATTTCTTTTTCTGATAGCTCTTCAATCATTTCCAGCCACATTTGACTGACTCCCATAATATAATAGGGCCAGGCTTTTTGCAGGGGCAATGACCACCTTTTGTCGCATGTGTCTTGAATCTGGGGCAGATTTATTTTATTCGTCCTGTAATAGGTTATTTTCTTTATCACTCCTTGTTTTACTAAATCAGCTAAAAGCAAATCAGACTTTAATTCATCAGATATCCGATCTGCTAGTTTAGGTGTTGTGTAAATAAGCAGACTGAACTGATGCCCGGCCAGATCCCTTGCTGCTCTGCGATGAAAACGCCATAAGGTAATATCTTCGGCAGCCTCTGACAATAACGGGCTAATGATCTCACGGGCAAGCAAAAGATCCGCGTGCCAGACCGGCTCGGTTTTTTGGGGCCAGTTAATCTGAAAACGAACCTGCCACCAGCCTTTATCAGCTAAGCCTTTCGGTATGGCAGAGGAGAGCTTTTTAGGCTCTGAAATAGTGCTGCATCCAACAAAAAATATGCAAATAAGACTTGCAATGAGAATTAACTTTTTTTGATTATTTATCATTTCCAGAGTTATCCTTTTATCAGGGCTTGACTCTCTTGTAGTTATTTATAAATTACAAAAAATGGCGCCAAACTTTATGAAACCATACGTTAGCAACGCAGCAAAGAGCAGGCACTTATTTCCCGGCAAGAGGCCGGCAAAGAAACCCAAATTTAAGCTCATTAAAAGTAAATTATAAAATCATAACGTCCCTAAATGATCCACTGGTTATTCTATAATTCTGATTGAATTATCCTTTGCAATATTCATAAGTTTTTTATCAAGAGTGATCAAATACCCGTTATTTCGCCGCGCAAGAATAAGGTAGAACATATCGTAGACCGGTTTTTTGACAAGGCAACCTAATGAAAAGGATTCTCTATATAAAGTCAGGTCGTTGCTGTATTCATCAGGCAGAGCTATTGCGTACTCTACAGCTTTTTCGCACTGTTCCAAAGACATATCGCCGAATTGATAATATTTCCAAAAAACATTCGTTACTTCAGCTATAAACAGCCCGGGAGTTAAAATCCAATCTGCATCTTCAATATACCTTTGCAATGCTACTGCCTTTTGTCTTTGAAGAATAATTTCAACTGCTGCGCTTGCGTCAAGTATAATAATCATCGTTGCCTGTCCTTCCGTATAAGATCAACAGGGCTGGCAACATCCTTGCTTTTCACAACGACCGGATCATTCATAATACTTTTAAGTAAAATAGCGCGACGTTTTTTAGGATTTTCTTCCATATCAAGACCTTTTGCAAGAGCAACAATTGCCTGCTGAGAAAAACTGCGATGTTCTCTTTGTGCTTTAGATTGCAATTTATGATAAATTTGTGTTGGCAATTCTCTTACTTGAAGGGATGGCATTTTAAGTCTCCTTTTTTTGATTATATATTATATGCAAATTTCATCAATATGCAAGCTCAATGTGTAATAATTATTCATATTGCACGAATAATTATTGACAAAGGTAAAATCATAGACCTCCCTAAATCGTCTCCTATTGCGACATTGGTTCAGACCTGACATAATAAAATATTTTTTAGAAAAATTTGTTTTTTTAAAAACATACACACAAAGGGTCAAAACATCTTGAAAAATTTGTTGATATTTAGAAAAAAAGTTCTCTGTTGACTCATGATTGCTGCATGCTTGGTAGCCCCGAACCTTGCCCTAAATTGTAAAGCGTATTATTTTAGACAGCCGCTTTGTGGAAAAAGAGATACTGAATACGGCGGATACAAAATACCAGGCACAAATTTATTTAATATACCCTTTAATAGCGCTTTTCTCTGGCTGGCTTATTATTAGGCAACATGCCCCCAGCCCCAGCGAATTTCAGAGAAACCTTATTTAATTATGCAATTCCATGGGACAGCGCACATATTAGTGCTTTTTTCTTTAGACGGCTGATTTAAATTGTATATTGATGAGCTCTTCACTATACTATACTATTTGATTATTTCTTAATGGAAAATATTTATGTGTTATAGACTAGGTATTGATCTTCATCAGAAAATGGTAAGGACTCGCGCAAAAATAACTTTACATTTTAATCGTCGATTCATCCTGCCTGGCTACGTTACGAAAGCATAGAAATAACTTGATATTCTTACGCTTTCGCGCCTTGCCAGCCAGGCGCCTCAATACTTAAAATTGCTAACTTATTTTTTGCCCGAACCCTAAATAAATTTTCTCACGGCGAATATTAAAAATTACGGTTGATTCTCTTTGCGATTGAATTATGATATTATTCGATAATATTAAGCAAATTATTACCAATGAGGAGTTTAACAAAATCCGCTGGTTTTTTAAAAGGTATAAAGGCCGTATTGCGGACCTTCTTAATAATTTTCTTAACGAAAAACCTCTAACCAAATATCGCTCCTTTCTTTTAAAACACCCCAAAGGGCAATGCCGTTTAAAAACTTATATAGACAGTTTTGAAGACGCGCTTAATGGAAATATTAATGTATTTATCAAAGATCAGGAAAATATCGGATACATCAGAGCACGTGAGGGTTTTCAACTTAATGATGTGCATGAATTTACAGTTGCTTTTAAAGAAGCCTTGTGGCAGGGAATTCTTGAGTATAATTCCACCATTGGTAAAAAAAATGACTTAATTGACCCAAATGATATTTTTTCTTTGCACAAACTTTTAGATTGCTCCTACTATCTATTATCCATCTCATTTATTAAGACTCGTGATGAAATTATTAATCGTCACAGAGATCAGTTACAAGAGTTGCAGCGCTATGTGGCCATGGTTGTATCGGTATTTGACGAAGAAAAAATATGGGCTCATGCTACCCAGGGAGTTTTTGATCTTTTCAAACTTTACGGAACATTTTTTATCCCTGGAAAGAATTCAGAAGGTAATTTCAGATTGAAGCATGCTAAAATGATTGGACTCCAGATTTCGCTTGAACTTATAGAAAACATAGCCAGTTATATTATGCTCAACGGTAATTGCATGGCTATTGATCATAATAATAAAATAGTTGAGGTAAACGATATAATAAAAAATGACTCTTTTAAACTCATCTGTACTCCAATGCAGGGCCACAATTCCCAATTAACCGGTTTTCTGGTTATCCATAATCAGGGTAAATATTTTCAGTTTTCCAGATTTGATATTAACCTTCTCAACCAGTTTTCCTATCTCACCGGAGCTATTGCCTCCAATAGCCGAATGGTTTTTGAAATAGCGCAAAAAAAAGAGGAATTGCATAATTTGTCTGGGCGCTTAATTTCTATTCAGGAAGAAGAAAGAAAAAATATGGCAGCGGATATACATGATATACTGACTCAATCTTTAACGGGAATTGGTTATAAAACCCTTTTTTGTTTAGAGCTTTTGGAAAAAAATCCAGCCAGGGTAGAAAGAGAACTAAAGCAGCTAACAAAAAATATCAATAAAGCCCTTCGCCAGTCGCGCCAAATCATCAGCAATCTTCGACCTCGCATTTTAGATGATATCGGTGTTATAGCCTCTTTAAACAGCCTGTGCAAAGACTTCAGCGGAAAGTTCGGATTCAGAATCAATACATCCTATCCGCGTTCAATAAATATCAGCCCGGAAAAAGGAATTGCACTTTTTCGTATTCTTCAAGAGGCGCTTCAAAATATCAGAAAGCATTCCCCCCTTGTTACGCAAGTAGATATCACGCTTGCCTTAAGCGGTGATAATAGGTTAAAATTTGAAATAATAGATAATGGGCAGGGTTTTGATCCCAAAAAAAAGAAAAATAGCGGGCGTCACTTTGGCATGGGCTTGCTTATTATGCGTGAAAGAGCCGAAGACCTTGGGGGAACTTTTGAAATATTGTCTACTCCGGGAAATGGATGCAAAATTATTATAATAATCCCATTTAAGGACCTCAACAATGAAGCCTAAAACAAAAATCATAATTGTCGATGACCATGCGATTATTTTAGAGGGACTGAAATCACTGATAGAGCTGGATGACAGTCTGACAGTAGCGGGTGAAGCTTCTTCTAGCATGGAATGTCTTAAACTGCTTCCAGCCATTCTTCCCAAACTGGTATTGCTTGATCTGAAAATGCCGGGAATAGACGGTATTGAAGCAACCAGGTTGATTAAGCAGCGGTACCCGAATATTAAAGTGATTCTTTTAACCAATTATGATGATGAAGAGTATGTTATAGAATCAATTAAAGCCGGCGCGGACGGATATGTTCTAAAGGATGTTAAAAAAGGAGATCTTCTGAAAATCATTCATACTGTTTTAAAAGGACGGGCATTCATTGATCCGGCTGTTACAAAAAAAATATTTTACAACTTAAAAAACAGCTCAAATCTTGTATCTGAACATAAAGGCCGACACAGCCTGACCGAACGGGAGCTTGAAATCCTTTCGAATTTAGCTGAAGGCAAATCAAATAAAGAAATTGCCCAAACAATTCACCTCTCTTTGGAAACCGTAAAATCACATTTAAAAAATATTTACCAGAAATTTAATGTGCATAACCGTGCCCAGGCAATAAAAATTGCTCTACAGGAAGAAATAGTTCATTTTTCCCGTTGATCGTATCTCTATCCCCCCTTTTCACTCGTTTTAGACGGCATTATCCCCCCTCTGGGGGATTTATAATTTTTATTATTTCTGTTAATAATTATAAATGTATTGCTTTGCTATAAATACTTTTGTTCAGTGTTCGAATTTTATATTTTTTATTAAAAGTTTTATAATAAAACTTGGGGTATCTAACAAAATTCAAAAAGGAGAAGGCAGATGAGAAAGAATGAAAAAAGCAGAAAGATTTCACGTCGCGCGTTTCTTAGGGACACAGTAGTCGGCGGCGCAGCCCTTGGAGCATCTTTAACATTAGCGCCAGGGCTTCGCCCGGCTGAAGCTAAAAAAAAAGGTGTCTGGACTTTAAAATACGATTGTTATATTGGCCAGTCGGCTGAAACAGCCCAGTTAGATAACTGGTTTCTTGATGAAATCGCCAAACGGAGTGATGGCCGAATTAAAATCAAAAAGTTTTGGTCTGGTTCTCTTCATAAAGTCGGGCAGCATCTGCCGGCCATCAGAGACGGCCTGTCTGAAATTTCACTTATCAGCTATGGCTACTATCCGGCTGATGTACCATTGAGTCGTGGCCTGGAATGGTATTATCGCGGCTGCGATCATGCCGACACTCTGCTTTATGTTTGTAGAGATATGTATAACCAGACACCTGAATTACGTAGAGAATGGGAAGACAGGAATAATGCAAAGGTACTCTATTTTACAAACTGGAGTTATTGCCCATTATTAATGAAAGAACCCTTATCAAATATAGCTGGACTTAAAGGGAAAAAAATTCGGGGATATGGGATAGGCGCTGATACCATCAATCGCCTTGGAGGCCGCGGAATGCCGATCATTGCCGGTGAAGTATACACATCTTTGGAACGTGGAATACTGGACGGCGCTTTTGCCTTTGCTTTTATTACAGCGGAGAAAATGAAACTCCACGAACAAGCTCCCTATGTAGTAGAAACAGGTGCCGGAGCACACGCGCCTACCACGGTAGTAATGAATATTAATACTTATCGCTCTTTCCCTGATGATCTGAAAGAGGTCGTTAATAAAACGGCTGAGGATCTCTACAACTGGCGTTATTTGGAACTTTATTCAAAATTGACAAAGGAAAGTGTGGATAAAATGGTAAAGGCCGGTTCAAAATTTTCAACCTGGCCGGATTCGGAAATCAGGAAAGCCACCAGTATTATCCAACCGGCACAAACAAATATGTGGGTTGAAAAAATCGCCAAACCTCAAAATTTTGACGGCAAGGCTTTTCAGGCTAAAGTCGATGCCCTCATTAAAAAATATGAACCAGGCAAGTTGAAAAACCCCTGGGAAGTCTACAAGGAAAATTATATGTAATTTTGCTATATAATTTTTAACAGCCTTTGCTGGTTCTGTTAATTATTTTTCTTTATATTCCCGGCAGCATGGTTTTGACAAGGCCGGAGAAAATTTCTCCGGCCTGCATCTTAAGGATCAATAAGAGTTTACAATCTTACCAAACAAAACATTACATCTAAATGGGTAGGCAGACGATGAGCGCATCTTCAAAAAAAATACTTGTTGAGAAATTGGCTGATAAATACAAATTATTTTGTATTATTATGGGTTCTTTGGCCGCCTGTACTATTGCAGTCATGATTTTAAGCATAACCTTTGATGCCACTTCGCGCTATCTTTTTAACAACCCAATTCCAGGAGTTTTTGAATTAAACGAGGTTTTGCTGGTTATTTGTGTTTATATGGGACTGGCCTGGACCCAGATTGAACGGGGTCATATTAGGGTTACAGCGATTTTGATACGAGTTAAACCAAGCACAAGAGCTAAGCTGAATATTTTGGCATGGGGCTTAACTTTTTGTTTTGTTTATCTTTTGGCACATCAAAGCAGTATCGGAGCTTTTGAATCCTTTAAAATACGTGAATTTCGCTGGGGTTCAGTCCAGATGCCTATCTGGTGGGCAAAGGCTTTGGTTCCTATTGGTTGCATCATGCTCAATACTCAACTGATCCTTGATATTTGGAAAGAGATTGAATACCTGCGTGGAAGACTCCCTGAACAAAATTATTAATTTTTTAATTATTTTTCACATAGATTAATTTAAAAGGTGGCATATATGGTTGATCCATTTATAGCTGTTATAATAAGCATTCCACTGGTTTTGCTGCTACTCGCAATCGGCGTCCCGGTCTTTGCTTCCCTGGGGCTTGTCGGCTTTATGGGATGTATTGCAATATCGAGTTGGGATATGGCCCTGGCTCAGTTAAAAGTTTTCCCCTATGTTCAGTCAGCCAGTTATCTTCTAGTTGTGGTGCCTTTATTTGTCATCATGGGCCATTTCGCGTTTAAAGCCGGTATAGGCAAAGATGTTTATCAAATAGGCCGCACCTGGTTTTCACGGTTTCCCGCTGGATTGGGTGTAGCAACCATTATCGGCAGTGCCGGTTTTGCAGCCTGTTCCGGTTCCAGTGTGGCAACGGCGGCAACCATGGGAGCAGTTGCCATCCCTGAAATGCGCGAACAGGGGTATGACCCAAAACTGGCCTGTGGTATTGTAGCTGCCGGCGGGGTATTGGGCATCATGATTCCTCCCAGTGTAATTCTTGTTTTCTATGGAGTGATTACAGATACATCAGTTGGATCAATGCTGGTTGCCGGTGTTATTCCAGGCATTGTCTCGGTTATTATTTATATTCTGGGCTTAACTTTCTTAAGCAAGCTTGATTCAACCCTTGCACCTGAACCAGCAATTATTTCCTGGTCAGAAAGGTTTTATTCTTTAAAGCACGGCCTGGGTGCATTTATACTATTTCTTACTGTTGTTGGTGGAATATACATTGGCTGGTTTACTCCTACCGAGGCTGCTGCGGTTGGATCTTTTGTTGCTTTTTCGGCTATGATATTCAGGCGAAACCAGATAGGCGCTTTCTTCCCGGCATTGAAAGAATGTTTTTCCGCTACATTGCGCACTTCCTGTATGGTTTTTATTGTTATTGTGGGTGCGGGTTTATACAGCTTTTTTCTCACTCTGGCTCAGTTACCGCAAGCTATTTCCATCTGGGTGGCAACTTTACCAGTACACCCCATGATTATAGTCGGACTTTTTTTATTGCTCTACATCCCACTGGGAATGCTGCTTGATTCTTTCTCGTTATTATTAGTAACTCTGCCTATCATGTTCCCCGTAGTTGTTGGTCAAATGGGTTTTAGCCCCTTATGGTTTGGAATTCTTTCTACCAAACTTTGCGAAATCGGTCTGATTACTCCGCCTGTTGGTTTAAACGTCTATGTCCTGGCAGGAGTTGTTAAAGATGTGCCTTTGGCGGATATCTTCAAGGGCTGCTCCTGGTTTGTCATTTTCGAATTAATATCAGCATTAATTCTATTTTTATTTCCAATACTCAGTTACTGGCTGCCCCATTCAATGGGCTAATAAAAAAAATTAAACTTATTTTTTGAGGATATTATGCAAAATAAAACAATTGATTTTCAAGGGAAAAGTGCCCTGGTAACCGGTGGGGCACGGGGAATTGGCGCAGCCACGGCTTTAGCTCTGGCTGCCAAAGGCGCTAACGTCGCTGTTGCAGATCTTATCATGGCTAAAGACACAATAGCTAAAATTACAGACATGGGTCGCAAAGGAATTGCTATTGAGACAAATGTTGCTAAAATCGACGAGGTAAACAAAATGGTTGAAACAGCAATAAATGCTCTGGGACATATTGATATCCTAGTAAATAACGCAGGGGTAGTGCATCGTGACACTCTCTTGGAAACCGCTGAATCAACCTGGGACAGAGTTATGGATGTCATTCTCAAGGGTACTTTTTTTTGTATTCAGGCAATTTATCCTCATATGCGAGAAAGAAAATATGGGAAAATTGTAAATGTGAGTTCTATATCCGGAATTATTGGGGGCGCTGTTTCTAAAATAGGTGACATACCTGAAAAAACCAGTGGCCGATCAGGTCCTGCCTACGCAGCTGCTAAAGGCGGTGTTTTAGCGCTAACTCGATGGATCGCAAAAGATATTGCAAAAGACGGTATTTATGTTAATGCCATAGCGCCTGGTGCCTGCGAGACTGAAATGACCCGTGGTTTTGATTATAATGTCGATGCTCTGCCAATACCGAGAATGGGTCAACCTCAAGAGATGGCTGAGGCAATTTTATTTTTGGCTTCCGACATTTCAAGCTATATAACAGGCCAGGTTTTAAACGTGGACGGAGGCTGGGTGATGAGCTGATCCCCGGCATTTTTGATTATTCAGGAGTTTAATAATAATGAATTTAAGTATGTTACTGACCAAATCCGCCCGAACATATCCAGATAAAACTGCAATAATTTACGGATTAAAAAAGCTGAGCTTCAAAAAGTTCAATGCTCGCTGCAATCAGCTGGCAAATGCCTTGACGCAGCTTGGGCTCAAACCAAAAGATAATGTTGCCGTACTGCAATATAATTATCCGCAGACTTATGAATCAATATTTGCGTGTTTTAAAGCCGGGCTTGGGGTGGTGCCTATTAATTTTCGTCTGCATCCCAAAGAATTTTCTTTTATTATAAATCATTCAAACGCCAGGGCGGTAATTTTATCTTCTGAATTTAATGAGTCTATCCTGAATTCTGTTGAGTTAATACCCAAAGTTCGTCATTTGATCACCTTGTCTGATGCAAACAGGGAACTTTTGGATTATGAAACACTCCTGTCTGCTGAATCTGATATTTTTCCAGATAAAGATGTTCAACCAGATGATTTAGCGTGGCTGTTTTATACTTCCGGCACCACTGGAATGCCCAAAGGGGCAACCCTGACCCATAGGAATTTGATCGCCATGACCATGAATTTTTATGCTGATATCTGTCCTGGTTTCAGTTCAGAAGATGTGATCTTGCACGCAGCGCCCCTTTCTCACGGGAGTGGACTTTTTGGATTGCCGAATATAGGCAAAGGCGCCACAAATATTATTTTAAATTCCAAATCATTTAATCCCGAACTGGTGTTTAAAATAATTGAAGAATATGGTGTTACCAATATGTTTGCCGCACCCACAATGATTAAGATGATGGTTGATAATCATGCTATTGATGAGTATGATCTTAGTTCCCTAAAGGCTTTAAATTACGGGGGAGCTCCTATGCTTGTAGAAGATTTAAAAGCTGCTATAAACAAGCTGGGGCACTGCCTGGTTCAGCTATTCGGTCAGGGTGAATCACCTATGACCATCACCTATCTTTCCCAGAAAGATCATATATCGGAAGGGAGTCCGGAGCAGATAAAACGGCTTGCCTCAGCCGGGATCGCACGTACAGATGTGGAAATTAAAATTATTGATAAAACAACCGGCAAAGAACTGCCGGCAGGTCAAATCGGAGAGATTTTGACACGTTCCGATCTGGTTATGAAAGGTTATTGGCTAAATCCTGAAGCCACCGCCGAAACCATTAAAGACGGCTGGCTTTACACTGGAGATATGGGTTATCTGGATGAAAAAGGTTATCTTTTTATTATGGACAGGTCAAAGGATATGCTCATCAGCGGAGGTGAGAATATCTATCCCCGTGAAATTGAAGAGGTTCTTATCAAGCATCCTGCTGTCAGAGAGGTTTCAGTTATTGGTGTCCCGGATGAAAAATGGGGCGAAGCAATAAAAGCTATTGTGACTCTTGTTCCTGGAAAAATTACAACTGAGGACGAGCTTATTAATTTTTGCAAAGATCATATCGCGAGTTATAAAAAACCAAAATCAGTAGATTTCATTGATGAGCTACCCAAAAATAATTATGGAAAAATTTTAAAACGGGAACTTAAAGCAAAATATTGAAAATAATGTAGACGTTTATGTTATAACGCTTTGCTTGAAATTAATCATCTTCTTCGAGAAATAAATATGGCAAGAAAAGCAAGAAGAGATGCTCCGTGTATGTTGTTTCAGGTCATACAAAAATAAGTTGGCTATTTAAAGTATTGAGACACCAGGCCGGCAAAAAAATCCAAATTTAAGCTCATTAATCGTAAATCATAGATTTCTATAAATACCTCGGCACACAACAAATCGTTTAATTTTCATTTTAGCTTTTCCTTTTGTTTAAAATTGATTGATATTATTTGATAATTTCAATATTCTACCTTGATTTAAAGTAAAAGTCACCTTTTTTATTTTGCCTAATAGTATGTGCACTGGATTTTTACTCCGCTATGCTTCGTAAAAACTTGTGAGCTCAAGCGCTCGGGTGCTTATTGAATTATTTGCATAAATAATTGGTAAATTTGAAGCAATGGAATTTTTTCATGAATTTTGATATAATTAATGAAATTACAGAGATTGAAATAATTGCAAAAGGTACAGGAATTCGTGAACTTAATCGCTTGAGGAAATT
>JASFBJ010000498.1 GCA_030149585.1 Desulfobacterales bacterium
ATAATGGTAAATAATGACAGGATCAGGGACCAGGTTAGTTTAGTTTTGATAATATCTTGCAGCATAATATTGGTTTCCTCTTAAGATTTTCTAGGTTACAAATATCTTTGGAATACTAAATTTTATAAAATAAATCTATACAAATATTTTATGGTAGCTACTTAACTGATTATTGAATGTTTGCCTTTATTGGAACAAAATCCACATGTATATTAAAAGCATATGATGCCGATCTGACTGCAATTGCAACGATAATTCCGGTAAATATTAAACCTGTCAGTGCAATTAGGACGGATAAAACCTTTGAAGTCCGGTAAGTGGGTCGAATGTCGCCATAACCAACAGTGGTAGCTGTGATGAAAGACCAGTATAAGGCATCAAATCTCTTCCATGATTCTATATGGCCTACAATCTGACCGAGACAAATAGTTATGAGCACAATCGTCAGCAATAACGGCGCTGTATAGTGAAGTCCGTATAGAAATATTTTCAGAAATGTAAATGTGAAATCCATTTATCTCCTATGAGAAGCCGCTATTGCGATATTTTTGACTTACATTTTTACCCTGAAAAACACCTTTTCTATTTGGATTCTGTCCAGGGGTCATTGATTTAACAATGCGCTCCCAATGCCTGACCATGTACAGAGGGATTGAAAGAATCCTATCGTAAAATGAAAGTTTTTGCATGGAAAAGCGAATCCCGAGCGGACAGGAGGGGTGTTCTTTTAGAAAAAGGCGCATGCTTTTCAGCGTTCCGGTTTTTCCGGATTTAACCTCCACCGGATAAACTGTTGATCCTGATGTCACGAGGTAGTCAACTTCGGCATTACTGCTTTTTGCGTCCCTTGCCCAGAAATATATGTCTCTCTCATCATACCAGTCAATTGCCGCAAGGATCTCCTGCCCGACATACTGTTCTATGACGCCACCCAAATTTGCAGTCAAAAGATTGTCGTTAAACATCAATTCGGCGCCTAATCCGAGCGATCTCTGCATGAGACCAACATCAAGAAACAATATCTTGAATTTCTTTTCATTTGTTTGGGCACCAAGAGGGACCCCATGCCCTGACGAATGTATCACCCTGTTCAAACACTGAGCTTCTTCCAAAAGCAGAAGGGCGTTTTTTAAATCACGGGACTGTGCATTCGGGTTGACGTGGGAATACTTATACCTCTCTCCAACCATACGCGGCGCTGACATGAAAACATCTTTAAGGTACTTGTGTTTGGCGGTCGATGAATACTTGGAAAAATCCGCCTGATACGTTTTAAGAATGGATGTCTGAACCATGTTGATTTCTTCAGGCGAAATGTCTTTCAAATATTCTGAAACAACTCCAGGCATACCTCCAATAATCAGGTACTTTCTAAGGAATTTCTCAAGCTCCTTATCATACAACGGGTCGATGCCTGAGCCAATGTTTACGCTTGCCAGGTATTGCCTGAGTTTGTCAAATCCCAGAGCTCCAAGGAATTCATCAAATGAAAGAGGGCTCATAAAAAGAAAAGTTATGCGTCCCACAGGCATTCTGAATCCCTTGCTCCTAAAGGCAAATTCAACGAGGGAACCCGCTGCAATAACGTGAAGTGCAGAGAATTTTTCATAAAAATAGCGCAACGCTACTATGGCCTGCGGACATTCTTGAATTTCATCCAAAAAGAGAAGGGTTTTCCCGGCTGTTATCTCGGATCCGGACAGAACGGAAATCTTTTCCATGATTTCCTTTACATCAAGAG
>JASFBJ010000244.1 GCA_030149585.1 Desulfobacterales bacterium
CAAGGTACTTCGCCTGGATACCAATCTTAATGGCATTTTTGACCATCGGTTCCAGCAGGTAAATAGATACCAGATTAATGCCTAAATTTTCGGCATGCTATCTATTTTTCCCACAAATATAATTTATCCTGTATATTCAAGATGTTGTCAAATATATTTTGAAATCTAATTCAAGACTGCCGGATTTTTCGGCAATCTCATTATCCTCCATAAAACTCGCTATTCATTTTCAATGAATTATTATTCTTTATTAACAAATACTTGCGCTTATTTTAAAGTTTTTTAAATTATCCGGCACAGCAGTTGCAAAAATCATGTTTAAAATGATTATTTTTTGATACAACTATCTAATATAATAAATTAAAAAGATATGGAGGTGCAAAATGACGGTTAAAAAAAATAAATCAATGAAGATTATTCCCCCAGGCAAGAAAAAATGTGTATGGATGGAAGCCGGAGTTGTTTCATTTAAACTATGTGATAATAATTTTGATTGTTCCACCTGTGTTTATGACCAGGCAATGGAGGTTAAAGCAGCCCGTAGTCGAGAAGCAACAACTTTTGTTCCTGTTGCAGCGCTGACAGATAATCTTTCTGTTAATTGGGCTGAAAAAATGATGACCCTGCCTGCATCCATGCGGAAATGTCGCTATATGCTGACAGGTGAGGTGGGCCGCAAATTATGTCCCAATGCTTATGAATGCGGTAATTGTTTTTTTGATCAGATGATGCAGGATCGTTTACTGACCGAACCGTTGCCGGTAAGCATCTCCCCTGAAAAAGCCGGGTTTGAAATGGCGGAAGGATTTTATTATCATAAAGGCCACACCTGGGCCAGACCAGAGTATGGGGGCCGTGTCAGGATTGGTCTGGACGATTTTGCCCAAAAATTACTTGGCGATCTTAGCAGAATTGATCTGCCGAATATTGGTGAGGCAGTTAAACAGGGAGAGGTTGGTTTTCAAGTCAGAAAAAATCAACAACTTGCAAAGGCGCTTTCACCAATTGACGGAGTTGTTGTCCACATTAACAAAGAAGTTGAAAATTCTTTGCAACTCATTAATGAATCTCCCTATGAAAAAGGCTGGTTGTTTATTATTGAGCCCACAAAATTGCGAAAAAATTTAAAAGATTTATATTTTGCTGATAAAGCGCATAAATATATGAGTAATGACAAAGACAGATTTTTTGACATGGCCAATAATGATATGCGCATTGCCGCTGACGGTGGTGATTCCGTGGAAAATATTTTTGGAGAAATCGGTGAAAAGAACTGGATTAAACTGGTTAAAGCCTTTTTTAGAACTTAGAACCTGTTTTGTCGTTCCCACGCTGAAGCGTGGGAACGAAGCAGTTTTCCAATCAAAAGCAGTATCAGGCAAAAAAACGAAATATTTCAGCAAGCATGGGTGGATTTGACCTGGCCTTTAAGGCTTCTAAGGCCGGGCGCAGTTGAATGGTAAATTCTTTATTCAAAATATCCACTACCAGCTTATAAAGGGTTTCAAACATAATGCGGTCATTACGATCCATGATGATAAAATCCCCGTTAGATGCGGTTTTTAATTTTTCTATTTCCTGCATCGCTATTTTTGCTTTTATTAGGGGCTTTCTTTGATCACGCACAAGTTTAAATAAAGATTTAGGATATTTTTTAACCAGTGTATTAACATTTTTTATGCGGCTGGTAAAGGCTGTGCCGTTTTCCTGCAAAAATCCCACAACAGTTGAAAATGATTTCCCTTTGATTAAAAGGTGTTCCGGTAATTTACGCTGGCCGAATTTCAAACGTCCGGTGGAAAAGCCAAATTGCTCACCTATAACATCAAAAATCACCATCAGCTTGCCAAGGTCATCACTGCTGCTGATAATCATATTCTGTTTCTGATAGGCCTGTTCCTGCAATATTTTTTGCTTTTGAAAATAAGATGCCGCTTTTTTACCATCTTTAACATCTTTTAAAGTGGGTGATTTAATATTAAGATAGGTTTTCAGGGCTGCGATTTCTTGCTTAAGAAGATCGAGCTCTGCGGCTACGCGATCCTCAAAGTCCAGTGCTTTTTCAGGCAAAGGTATTTTATCAACTTTAAAGCGGAAATAATCTGAAGCGCAATTAAGTCCCTTGCGAATTGAATTTTGACGGCTGATGGTTTCAATCTCATCTTTAGTAAAAATATCATGCAAATCAACGCCGGCCTGTCCGGCTCTGAACTCGATTAAGCTGGTCATTTCTTCAGGCAGCAAAGGCTTTAAAAAAATCTTATACTGGGCAATTCGTTCCACCACGGCCTGATCATATAAGGTTTGCCAGTCATCCCAGCGATCTGGAAATAGATTAAAGATTATAAGGCTGTTTGGCACCTGGGTAAAAAGTTCCTTTATGATTTGTCCAAAGCGAAACATCAAATTTTCATTATATTTAAGACCTTCCAGCTGATCAAAAATGATAACCAGAGGCTGATCTTCGATGGAAAGTCTGCCAAACACCATAATCGCTTCTAAAGAAAAATCCTCTTTACTCAAATCCTGCTGCCAGTTATTCAGCCCGATTCCATCAACCTCTTCAGGCGCTATCTGGTCAGCGGCCAGCCATTTTTGCACCAGTCCTCTTTTATAAGGATCAGAATAGCTGCAAAATTTTATCAGGCCTTTAACAATCAATCCCGCATAACCGCCAAAGCCATATTGAGAATTCCACCACTTAAGAGTTTTATTTTCAATATACTTCCAGTTACGCCGTTTGGTGGCGCTGCCCTCGGCGCCAAATTTTTTATAAATATTTAAGGGATTGGATAAGAGCAGCTCCAGGATATCTTCATCTTTTTTACTCTGTTTTTTTTTGGAACTGATTGCAGAGATGATAATTTTGGAAAAACTCTGGGCCAGCAGATACTCTATCTGGGAGTAGGGACTCTTTGGCACCTTTTCCACCAGTGATTCCAAAATCCGGCTGTAGATATGATAAAGTATTGATTCAGGGTTGTTGGGCTGCCTTATAAATAATAGACGATTACCGGCCAGAACTTCTTTGGCCAGTCGCATTGTTAAATGAGTTTTGCCGGAGCCGGGCCGACCAATAACCACAGCACCCCGGCTCTGGTAATTGCTGTCTTTTTGGATTTCAAGCAAAATCCCTTTTAGAGCGGTAAACTCAGCCTGGTAGATACTGGTTAAATCACTGTGGTGCTGAAAAGGATTATCCACCCGACTGACACCAAATGGATTATTAACTGTTTTATTAACCGGTTTCATAGCAAAAAACTCGGACTATTTAAATTTTTGGGAAATTTCCTGAGCCTGATTTATCATTCGATCAAAAAGCTCTTGTACTGAGGGGATATCATGGGAAAGGCCGATCCCCTGGCCGCAGGAGATAATGCCGCTGTCAACATCTCCGCCATCATACATCTGTTTGGCATTTTCACCGGAAACCACCTTGAAAATCTCTTCGGCAGGAGCTTTTCCTGCTTCAAGCTGAGCACATTTTTCAGCCGCTGCATTGGCCCAGACCCTGTGGGTCGCATTGATAGAGCGCATCACCAGCCTGGTATCCAGTTCACTGGCTTTAACCAGTGCCTGCTTGAGAGCATCACTGATAGGGCACTCTTTGGTGATCAGCAGGCGAGTACCGATAATTATTCCTTCGGCTCCAAGGGATAAAAGAGCCAGCAAACCCCGTCCATCTGAAATTCCACCGCCGCCGATAACCGGCAGTTTTACAGCATCAACAACAGAGGGCACCAGAACCAGAGTGCCTACATCCAGCCGACCGGTAGCACCGCCGTTTTCATATCCCACAACCGTAATAATGTCGGCCCCTAAATCCTGTACCTTTAAAGCATATCGAATGCCCACACATTTATGAATCCAGATCATGCCGGCGTCTTTAAAGCGTTTACATAACTCAACCGGCGCAGAGTGACCCGAAGTTTCAACAATTTTTACTCCTTTTTCCACCAGAACATCCACATATTCATTATTATCAATAGGTCGCATGGTTGGAAAAAGATTGATATTAACAGCAAAGGGCTTATCTGTTAATGTTTGAAGTTTATCAATAGCCTGGCTGAATTCTTCTTTGGTTGAGTATAAAGCAGAGGCTAAAATTCCCAGCCCTCCGGCATTGGAAATATCTGCAACAAATTCCGGATAACTGATCCACATCATGGTCCCGCCGATAATCGGGTATTTAATACCTAACATCTTTGTAATTTTTGTTTCAAACATAATTTATCTCCTTAAAATATTATGGGGTTGTCGTGGGCCGCCGGCAGAAATCAGCCAGATTAATCAAATTGCTTAATATAATCGCTTAATCAAATTATTTTTTAATTGGCTGCAAAAATAATTTGATTTGTAGAATAGATCCTGTATACAAATAATTCAATTATCTTGCAATATCTTAAATGTTCTGATAAAGCAAGCAAAGGTATTAGGCAAAGGATATAGATTATCGGCAAATAAAATCAGGAGGAATTTGTTAAATGGAATTTGAACTGAATAAAACACAGAAAGATATTCAGAAAGCTGTCAGAGATTTTACCAAGGGCGAGTTCGACAAAGAAAAAATTCTTGAGATGGAAAAAAACCATGAGTTTCCTAAAAAAACATGGCAAAAAGCCGGTGAAATAGGACTCATTGGTGTTCATTTTCCGGAAGAATACTCAGGCCAGGGGCTTGGCAGTCTTGAAGATATTATTGTTGTGGAAGAACTCTGCCGCAAAGATTCAACCATGGGCAGTGCCATCGCTCTTTCCAGCTTTGCTTCAGAACTTCTGGTTCATTACGGCAATGATGAAATGAAAGCAAAATTTTTGCCTAAAGTTGCTGAAGGCGAAATGCTTTCAGCCGGAGCTTTTACCGAACCGGACCACGGCTCTGACATCACAGCCATGAATACCACTGCCGTAAAAGATGGCGATGAATGGGTTATAAACGGAGCCAAAACATTTATTACCAACGGTGGACTTGCTGGATTTTATTCTGTTCTTTGTCAAACCGATACAGATGCCAAACCGAGCTACCGCGGTTTAAGCGTTATTCTGGTCGAAGCAGAGAGGGCAGGACTTTCAACAGTTGACGTAGGCGATAAGATGGGCATCAAAATGATGTCAACTACCGAGGTTATCCTTAAAGATGTTCGAGTTCCCCTGACCAATCTGATTGGCGAAGAGGGTAAAGGCTTTTATCATGTCCTTCATTTCTTTGATGAGAGCCGGATTCAAATTGCGGCCCAGGCATTGGGAATTGCGCAGGGAGCCTACGATCGCGCTTTGGATTATGTAAAACAGCGTGAACAATTCGGCAAAAAGATTGCCCAGTTCCAGATAACTCAGCATAAACTTGCTGATATGGCCACCAAAATTGAGCTGGCCCGTTTGATCACCTATAAGGCAGCCTGGAATTTTGATCAGGGCCGCATTGATCCCAAACTGACTTCCATGGCCAAGATGTATGCAGCCCGGACAGCAGTGGAAGTGGCTGATGAAGCTATTCA
>JASFBJ010000245.1 GCA_030149585.1 Desulfobacterales bacterium
CTTGAAATAGCTCGCTATTCCTGCAACTTTTGTAATTTTAGATCGAACAAACCTATCCTAAATCTGTGCGCCTACTTGTGGAAGTTATTTCGTCCCCGTTCCTGAGTCCCGATAACAGAATTATTTTAAAGGGCCTGAAATAAGACTCTACCCTAAACCATTCCTTTAAAAGCAAAAAAAGTAAGAGATAAAATGCCGGCTGTAACCAAAGCGATTGAGGTGTCTTGCAAGGGTTTGGGGACTCTGGCCAAAAGAATCCTCTCTCTGACACCGGCAAACAGGATTAGCGCAAGGCCAAAGCCTATTGCATATGCAAACGATGCCACAAGAGCTTGTATAAAAGTATATTCTTCATTTACATTAATCAGACACACACCCATTACAGCGCAATTTGTAGTTATCAGCGGCAAAAAAATACCAAGTCCAGCATAAAGGGCTGGAATACTTTTTTTCAAAAACATCTCGACAAACTGTACCAGAGAAGCAATAACCAGAATAAAAGAGATTGTCCTTAGATATTCTAGACCAAATTTGCTGAGAATAAAGGCATTGGTTATCCAGGTAATGGTGCCGGCCATAACAAGTACAAAAACAACAGCCATGGACATCCCAATAGCTGTTTCCATTTTTTTGGAAGTGCCTAAAAAGGGGCAATTGCCCAGATATTGAGCTAATAAGATGTTATTGACCAGAATACAGCTAATGGCCAGGATTACTAAATCTCCCATTTATCGTCTCCTATTTACTCCCCACAAGATTCATAAGACAAAGCATAAGACCCAGGCCCACAAAAGCTCCGGGAGCCTCAACCATAAAGGTAAATGGTTGATACCAGGAACCTAAAACCGGAATTGTTGTTTCCCAGATAGTTAAAGTGCCGTTGCCGATAAGTTCCCGAACTGCCCCTAATGATCCCAGTGCCAGCGTAAAACCTATCCCTATACCCAGCCCGTCAGCAAGAGAAGGCAAAATTGGATTTTTAAAGGCAAAAGCCTCTGAGCGCCCAAGTACAATGCAGTTTACCACGATCAGGGGAATAAAAATACCCAGCTTCAAAAATAATGGATACGCGTAAGCCTGCATTAAAAGTTCTACAACCGTAACAAAGGTTGCAATAATTATAATAAAACAGGCGATTCTGACCTTATTTGGAATTATATTTCTAAGTAATGAAACTAAAATATTGGAGCAGACCAGAACAAAGGTGGTTGCCATTCCCATACCAATTCCATTTTCAACTGTCTTGGTCACAGCCAGAACCGGGCAAAGACCCAGTACCAGGCGAAAAGGAGGAATTTCCTCCCATAAACCTTTTGTAAACTCCTGAACAATTGATTTTGCCATTGAATTCTCCCTATTTCTTAAAACTCTTTAGTTGCTCAGCTATTTGAGGTTTAAGTTTTTTATAAATTATACCTGCCTGAGTCAACCCCATGGATACACCGCGTGATGTCACGGTTGCTCCGGAAATTGCGTCAACCTGACCTCCGTCCGGTTTAACTTTAAACTCATTTATCAAATTCAAATTAGTAAATTGAGACACAAATTTTGGATCGGATTTGGCTTTAGAACCAACGCCTGGTGTCTCACTATGAGTTGTAACATTGACGCCCACTATTTTATCGGTATCCAGATTTATACCTATCATTAAACCAATATCGCCGCTAAACCCCTTGCCTTCGCTTTCAAAGGCAACAATATTTGTTTTCCCATCAATAATTCCAACAAAAAAGTTTCTTTCAACATCGCCGTCTTTAATTTTAAACCTGTCAGCCACTGGATCATTGGAAGCCCCCTGCAAAATATTTTCAATTGCAGGGCCTTTAACAAATTGAAGTTGCTGGTTTTCAATTTTGTCTTTGGTTCCATTACGAACAGTCGCCAGTAAACCGCCTGAAAAAGAGCTCAAAATTGTTAATACTACGACCATTTTAATCATTTCGTTCATTTTAGACAACCTTTCCGATCGCTTTTGGTCTGATTTTATCCAAAAGTGGACTGACCATATTCATCACCAGGATTGCATAAAGGACACCATCTATATAAACACCTATATTTCGTATAAGAACCGTCATGATTCCCCCTCCCAGGCCGTAAAGAAGCATCGGCAATGTGTTTACCGGTGAAGACGAGTCTTCCGTAGCCAGGAAAAAGGCACCGATTAAGGTGTAGCCTGTGAAAAGATGAAATCCCGGCCCCACAAAACGGGCGGGCTCCGAGATATTAAATAATAAAGCAGTTATAGAGATGCCAAGCAGAAAAGAAAGGGGAATCTCCCAGCGGATAAATCCCCTCAAAATAAGGTATCCACCGCCTAAAATAAGCCCCAGACCAAAAGTGGAACCAATGCCGCCAATCTGGCGGCCGAGAAAAAGATCCAAAATATTAAAAGTGTCAATAGCGTCAACACCAAAATGTTTCAGGGCCCCCAGCGGATAGACCGCAACAAAATCAAAATTATAGTTGAGCAGGGCCTGATCAAAATCAAACAGGTTTTTCCAGGAAAGTATAAGGATCAAAACAGACAGAGCCGCTGGATTAAAAGCATTACTGCCAATACCACCGAAAATCTCCTTGCCGATCACAATTGCCACGAAAGTTCCTGTAATTACAGCCCACCAGGGGGTAGTTGCCGGCAATAACATGGCAAAAATTATTCCCACCATGGCAGAGTTGCCATCCCCAATCGTAATCGGCCGTTTACTGATCCTGTTCATTGCCAGTTCCCAGAAAATAGCAGAGGAGATTGAAAGGCAAATTACTCCCAGAGCAGGTGCCCCGTAATGAAATAGTCCCAGTAAAATTGCGGGCAGAGTAGCGAGAATGATATTATAACTGCGTTGTTCAATGCTGCTTCCATTATGCTGAAAGGGGGCATGCGAAACTATGAATTTTTTTTGACTATTCATTTGTTTCCTCCTCTTGCTCTTGGTTCTCAGCTTCTTCTAAAGCCGCTTTTGCCAGTTCATATTTTGCCAGCCTGATATACTGAAATACGGGAATTTTAGCCACACATACATAAGAACATAGACCACAATCAATACAAGACATTAAGTCGTATTCATCAGCCGCTTCTTCATACAGCTCAGCCTCAAGTAAACGTACCAGCATGCTGACTTGTATTTTTGCCGGACAAATTCTGATACAATCACCGCAATTTATGCAGGGATAATCAGATGTATGAGAAATATCGGCGGCGTCCTGAACCATCACGGCATCAGTATCCGGTTGAACCGGAAAATCTTCCGAATAGACAGCGGATCCTGTCATGGGGCCACCAATAATTAACCGGTCACGATCATTCAGGTTGATATTATAATGATTAAAAATCTCTTTTAATGGAGTCCCGATGCGTACTGACATAAGTTTTTGCTTACCGGTTTTATCAACAAGAGTTAAAATTTTATTTACAGGCAGGCAACCATTTGTAAAGGCATTGCCAATAGCAGCCACAGCTTCAGCCCGTATAAAACAAATTCCAAGATCCATGGGGTCCTTGCCGGCCGGAACCACCTGTTTTAAAATCTTTTGCATAATAAGATTGGGAGATCCAAAAGGATACACGGCCGAAACATTTTTCACACTTGCACCCAGATGCCCATAGCCCTGCAAACTTTCTCCAGGCATGGCCAGAATAATATTTTCAATGCCGGTAGTCTGCTTTAAAATTTTAATACCAGCCTTGATTGCATTAATATCCGCTTTTACATAGTACAGGTTGGTACTGATCAAAAGGTCAGTATCTCCACCATAAATTATAATGGATTTGGGCGGATTAGCTGAATCACAAAGGGCTTTAAGAGGAGGTGCGCCAGGAACAAAAGAAAAGAAATTCTTCAGGGTTTCAAGGGTCGGTTCCTGATAAAGGTCTTTAAATTGTTGATCAATTATTTCCTCCTGGTCAACGTCAATTGCAATAGCAGTGAAAATTTTGCTGAAATCTCCGATGAAAGGCGTAATGGAAGAAATAGTCCCGGTAACGCTTGAAATAACGCAGGCTCCGCTTTCCTCATGCAACACCAGCTTTTGACCGGTTTTTACCTTATCACCGATTTTGATAAGCCCGGAATCAAGTTTTTCCAGGGCTTCGGGTAATAAAAGTGTCACAGTGGCAGGTGTTGCGATTTCTTCCGGCACGGGAAGGGTGTCTGTAAGCAGCTCATATTCAAAACAGGGTTTTGAAAAGCCGAAAAAAGATCTTGTCATCATTGCTCAAACCTTTAAACTTCGCCGTAATAGGATAAAAAAAAAGACAGACAGGAATTTGTCTGCCCCAAAAAGATTACATTATATGGCAAAAAGCACATTCGGTGGGACCTGCCTCAAAATCCTGATGGCAGCCGATACATTGATTATGAAGGGCATCCGTTCTATTAGGCGTGTCCTCCTCTTCACTTTCTGCTTCATGACAGGCGCTGCATGACTCGGGCGTAGCAGTTTCATCATCTTCCAACTCGTGATGACAGTCGATGCAGGCGATTCCATAGCCAGATACCCCCAAATGGGTTTGATGGTCAAATAATACTTTGCCGGCCACACCTTGAAACATTATTCTGACCGGTTGCAAAGGAGCTTTGGAGGAAAAGGCAGCGTAGCTTAAAAAGCCCACAATAAAAAGTATAATTGCCAGACCATAAGCCAGTTTCAACTCTTTGGAAGATACCATTTTATCGGTTAATCCTTTTTTAACTGATTTTTATTTCTCGTCAATTTTTATCAATTAGAGAGTATGATTGTTAAACGGACATTTTGTAGCATAATGAGCTTTGGTGTTCAAGTTATTTTTATACTGTTGCCTCATATTTTCAGATAAATCAGTAAAAATTAAAGTTTAAAACGCCAGGCACAATACCACTCGCCAGGTTTATTTTCCGGCGGGCATCCAATATATTCTGTTTTTATTCTGCTGTCGATGGTTCTGGCAAAATATGAATATTCCACAATTCCAACCGATTTACAGGGATATGCCTCCAGCCCTTTACGCTTTCTTGCAACCTGTACCCTGCACTCATTCATCTGAAAAACAAAACTATTGGATTTTTCTTCGACAAAGGACTGGGTATTGACATGGGCGTACATTCTAAAATTTAAGGCTTTTTTCAATCCTGTGAGTCCAGGTTGCTCTGTTAATCCTAAAAAATTTTTAATGGTACTGGCTTCATATGGAGAAAAATGCGCCCAGCAGGAATCATTACAGCGCTTGGCATCATTCATCCCATGATTAAATTCCACTGACTGAAACCAGACACCATCATTGGCCAGCCAGTTTACAGCCACGGCGTTCATCAGCTCTTTTAAGGTTTCAGGTGAGAGGTCCAAAAGGGGTTGGGGCAGATCATCCTGCATTTCAAATCCCAATACCTTGCCTATCCTTTTAAGCTGGATATTAATGCTTTTAGCGGCAGTTGCATTCAAAGCCTCCAAAGCTTTTTCCATCCCCATCTGATGACGGACTTCAGTAAACCAGAGGGCATGGTGAATAATAATCCTGTG
>JASFBJ010000499.1 GCA_030149585.1 Desulfobacterales bacterium
TCAAGAGAAATATTACTGTAATTAAATTTAATATATAGATACATGGAAATATTTTCCAGATATATACTCTGATATCATGGAAATATTTTCCACGTATCAACACTGTTAGCCTACGGAAATTACATCATGCACTATGATGCTTTTATCAGTCATGCCAGTGAGGATAAAGAAGAATTTGTACGTCCACTGGCTGAGCATTTAAATCGCAATGGTTTAAAAGTTTGGTATGATGAATTTACGCTTAAGCCCGGCGATAGCATTAGAAGATCTATAGACTTTGGTATTAAATCATCAAGATATGCAATCGTAGTGCTTTCAAATAATTGTCGTTAATTAAACCTCGGGCTCTGCCCGAGTGACCCGAAAAGTTTGACAATTCCAGCGAGAATGATTTACCCCCATATTCAATTATGATGAATATATAAAAAATATTGTAATTTTGCGTTAAACTTTCTTTAACCGGTTCACGAATAAAGTTTTTGAACATTTTACGCTTGTATTTAAAAATGAACTGCAAATTTTTGATCCTGAAATTGAATTTTTGGATTAAGAGTGCTGTAAAACAAGAATCGTAAATCGGCTGTTATAACGTATTTGATTTTTTTAAAAAACTTTGCACAACGATGTTTTCAGACCCCTTCGAGGGGTCTTCATCAAACCACGTCCTATGGGCGTGGTAGCTGATTTTTTTGCCTTTATTCTATCAATTTGATTAAATACCAGGAAATTTGAATAGGATACGAAATTACGTTATCTATAAAATCAGCTTTACAACCAAGTGCTATTCTGCTAAAATAAATATATGAAAAGAAAAATGGCAGGTAAACTAAAATTCAAAAAAGTTGTAGCAGAACAATTTCCCATTAACCCCAAAAGAGGTGGTGGTATTGTCAAAATTGACGCATGGGAAAATAATCAAAGAGAAGTCGTAAAATACAGTATGGCCTATATTAATCATCAAATTTTTGCAGAGGATAATGGCAGGGTTTTAGGCTACGATAATACCCACAACTATCACCACAGGCACTATTTCGGTGAAATATCAGAGGTAGAGAATTTTACAAGTTATCAGGAACTTATTGAGCGATTTGAAAAGGAAATAAAGGAGTTTATAAAATGACTGTCGAGCTAAAAGCAGGAACACTTTCCAATTTTTTTGCCTCAGCAAAAGAAACCGCAAAAGAAATTGATGCTGAACAAAGATTAACTCCTAAGAACATAATATGGATTGCCCCCTCCGACTTAATAGTCATATTAAAGCCAGAGAGAACAAAACTGATTCAATATTTGAGAAAAAAGAAAAAAGTTGTATACTCAGAACTTATGTCAGCAATGGAGCGGACACCTGTAAGTCTCAATAATGACTTGAAAATTCTATCCCAATATCAGCTGGTTAAAATTTTCAAAGAGCCAAATCCTGGTCATGGAGTACACAAGGTTATTGAATCAACATTTGGTGATGAAAAAATTGAATTTAAGGCTGTCATTTAGGAAAATGCATCATCAAGGATCGTTAAGAAAAACAACAAGGTATTCAGCAACACCACTGAAAAGGGCTAACACGGCGCTTGAGCTTGGACTGGGCAAAACCGTGCCGCTTTTGAAAAACAGTATTTGACCGGTAGTTTTTACCTTTATCATAGTTTTTCGGTTATCGTTGCCCAGCCACTCAGCTTTGCGAGATCGCGCCGAGGAAAGCTCGGCGTATCTTGCAGGGTGAAAGACCCTGTCG
>JASFBJ010000500.1 GCA_030149585.1 Desulfobacterales bacterium
GGTTTGCTCTTGTCTTTTTCATAAGCTAAAAATAAATTTTTAAATTTAATAAGATTGTTTTTAGATTTTTTTCTTATACCCGCAAGAGACAAAACTTGATTCTCCCAAAAAGAATCTTTTTGGGCCCACTTTAAGACCTCAAAAACATCGCTTTCTTTATACCCGTCTATCCTAATTAATTTATCTATAGCCTCTAAACTATTTTCTTTAAGCTTTGCATTTTTAGGTGCGCTGGCTTTAAAAGTTTCAGAAATATATTTTATGTATTCATCGACAAAGGTTTTCATTTTGTCGGTATATATCTTTTCTTTCCTTTTCTTTCCTTTTCTTTCCTTTACTGTGCCGTTTCTGCTACTTTCAGTTACAGAAATAGCCGCCCTCTTTTTTTCTTCATATTTCAAGCGGTTATATTCTCGCTTTTCTAAAAGAGGCTGCATCCTTTTCTTTAAACCTGCGGAAAACATCTTGCCATCAACAATTTCAAACGCTTTTATTTCTTTCCTGCAACATTCTGTAACAATTCTGTCAATTTCAGTTACAGAAATACGAAATTCTGTTGCATAAATAGCTTTTTTTATGTCGTTCCACTCAATTTCAAAATCCTTAGCCCTAACCATCCGCTCTAAAAATTTAAAATAAACAGCATAACCGGTATGTCCAAAAAGGCTTTCCAGATAAATAATTTTTTCATCAGAGCTTGCGTCTGAATCGTGCGAAAAATAGTCTGCTGCGGTTTTCCGGCTTCTTCCAGCCATAGTTTTAACCTATTTGTTTTCAATGGGTTTACGTTCGATATCCCAATAAGGAGATCGACAATTAGGGCAAGTAATCGGTTTGTTTTTTTTGCGTCGATACCAGGTATGGCCGCATCTTTTGCATTTGTCTTGTTTCATATTGCATCCTCTTATGCAGTTCTTATATGTATTGCACAGGCTTGTCAACCTCTTTATGTTTTTTTAAAGCGCCAAAGCCAAATTGCGCTTGCATAGCAGCGGCATAAGCTCTACTAAGCCCATAAGCAATTGGCCAGCGCTCGCCGGTATCGGTTGTTTCATTGATTAAATTATGTGAAGCGGATTCAGACAAAAGGCATAATTCTGCGGTTTTTGCTCTTCTTGCTAAGGCAAAAACCATTTTTTCTTTTATCAGCTCTTTGTCTGTGGGATATCCTACGCCATTCCCACCTATTAAATATCCAGCATCCGATAATATATTAATGTAATATTTTTCGTTACTCAACCACCCTTCATCACTACCTGCTTTCGGTATCCCACTAATCAAAATAAACTTATCCTTCGTAGCACCAGCAAAAGCCTTTATTTTGATATCATCCTGTTCGCTAATGGTTGCATCCGGTTTTATTTCTACCCAACAACTATAATCTGGTAAATAAAAATCAGGCAAATACCACACTCCATCTATATCGAACCCTTCTTTTTCATATTCATATTTTACATCCAGCGTATCAAAAAAAACAGCCCATCTTGCCTCAAGCCGACTCCGAAATTTATAACCGTTGTAAATAGTTTCAATAGGTTTAATCATGGGATTGGGACTCCTTAAACACAAAAACGGCTACACAAGTGGAGTGGCAGCTCCCCATAAAACATTGCGATTTATGGTTTTGTGTAGCCGTTTTTATTTTTAAAAAGTTATTTTTGAGCACTGCCATGCCTTGTGTTAGATAATCAGTATACTCCAACCCTACCAAGCAGATCCGGAATTGTCAAC
>JASFBJ010000246.1 GCA_030149585.1 Desulfobacterales bacterium
TTCCCCCGACAGGGTCTTTCTCCCTGCAAGATACGCCGAGCTTTCCTCGGCGCGACAACGTAAAGCTGAGGGGCTGGGCAACGATAACCGAAAACTATGATAAAGGTAAAAACTACCGGTCAAATACTGCCTTTTAAAAAGCGGCACGGCTTTGCCCAGTCCATCTCCATGATTTGTTGTGCGCTCATTGCATCCCTCCTGCGAATAATTTTTTATTATTCCATCTTACAATCCCAGTCATAGGGGATAATATCATTGTCAATGGGATTGACACGACGCTCGTCTACATCTCCCGATTCGTAAAAGAGAGAAGGCATACCAATCACTACCGAGGTTTCATGTCCGATATTCTTAGTCCCGTGAAATACGCCGGATGGAATTAAAACAGCGCGGAGGTATTTATCCCCCATAAATATCTCGTTGAGCCCTTGGTAAGTGGGGGAATCCTGACGGTAGTCGTACAGAGCCAATTTGATCATACCGGTGACACAAACCAGGAGGTCTTCCTGTTTCGAGTGCAGATGCCACCCTTTGACCATGCCGGGGTGAGAATAAGATGCGATGATCTGTTTGATACCTTGTGCCTTCATCTCTTTATCGTCCATACGCAAGATCTCGAACAGAAAACCCCTTTCATCTGCGAACAGAGTCATGTTCCGAATAACCACACCATCAATGAGCTGATCGCCATAGAAACCAGGCGTGCTCTGTATCCTTGGTCGATCAATTGTGTTATATTCGTCCATACTCATCACCTGTTTCATAACTTTTCCTCCTGTCTAACTTTTGTTATGTTTTATAATTGGATCATTACCGTCCGGAAACATGGCTCCGAAGGGCTCAAAATGTCCGATGTCGGCCACGCTGCAAAAGTGCATCCCCTTTTGGCTGCCGGTCATCATCAATGGACGGGCCTTTTGAATATTCAGTCCGCCGTCAACAGACAGCGCATCGTCCGCCACTTCAAGTCGCAGTACTTTTCCCATGACCAGAATGTAGTTCGTTTCTTCATATTCTTTGAACAGTTCGCACTCCATCCAGGCGTAGGCGCCGACAATACCCGGGGCCTGAATTTTACAGGATGGTTTTTCTTCAAGACCGGTTAGTTCAAACTCGTCTGTTTCCGGTGGAGAATATTTTGCAGTGGGAATCACTTTGTCCGCGAGGCTTGTACCGATCATATTGACCACAAACTCACGGGTCTTTCGAATGTTGACCAGAGTGTCTCGCTTTCGAGCTGAAGCCAGGCAGATCAGATCCAGAGGACGGAGTACCGGCATAATACATGAATAAGGCGCAATGTTACGAATTCCGTCCGTGCTGATCGTGGAAATAAATGTGACGGGCAAAGGCATAAAGCCTTCTCTCATAAAAGGTTTGAAAATCATGACTTCTCCTTTCAAATTACTTCAGCGAGGTTGACCATTCATTATCCTGACCCAGCATTTCGGCCAGAGGATTGGCACCCAGCTTGATCAGGCGGTCCAAATCTCTTCGCTTTTTTAAGGGTATTTCTTTTAACACGGACACGAAAAATTCAGGCCGGTCAAGATTCTTAAGAAAAAATCGACAATACAATATATGCAGCCATGGCTGATTTTTCCAATCCAATTTGAGTTCCGGCATCCCGACAAATTTCCTGAAATGTTCTTCCTGCCAGTCAAAACGAAGCAAATAAGCTCGACCGATATTTTTCCTTTTATGATATTGGATGATAATACCGCCCAATTTATCATAGGTTTTTTCCCCGGTTTTCCAGGGCCGGGACCAGGGATAGTCCATGGTGTAGTATCCGTGTTTTCCGGGCGTGAGATTCAAGGGTGTCATCAGATAATCATCCTGGCACCATGCCGGGGCGCCGATGTAAATATACTTTTCGCCTTGCTTAAGCGGGATATGTTTTTGGATAAATCGAACCGTGAAATATCCGCTGAACACACCGCAGCAAAGATGGTCATGATATAGCGCTCCGCTTAACATGTCTTCGGGGATATTGTCCGACCATCCGTTAGCCAGGGTCACGACCGAAAAAGCCTTATTTCCCAAAACTTTTTTAAAAGGCTCGAAAGATTGATTTTTTCGGACATAGACATTGATCGGTTCCGTGGCAACAGGGATGTTTTCACGGATAAACACATAAGTCATAAGCAACTCTTTGTTTTTCCCCTTTTTCAAAAAAACGAACCAGAGTTTTTCATCCCACCGGCTGTGAACCGGCAGTAAATTGGATGCGCCCAGGCTGATGGACGCATGTTTCGGTATGATGTCAAAAATTATCCGTGTACTGCATCCTTTGTACTTAACGTATCCGGCATTGGTGATACAGGCCAGCGGGCTTTCGGGGCTCGCATTCAATTTGTCGAGTGCTGCTTTCACGGCCTGCCTGCCTATTTGTTCAACTTTCGTATCCGATGCTTTCGCCCCCTGATAAAAACCTAAAAACACCATGGCCATTAATAAATAGATACAGATTCGATTCGTCATGGATTTGTTCTCCTTTTAAAACGTAGCCTTAAGACCCCCCAATGCGGCTATTCCAGGCATGGGATAGCCCTTTTCTTCTTCATAATCCTTATCAAGAATATTATCTACTGATAGAAGCAGTTCCCATTTGCTCCAGCTGTTTTCCCAGAAACGGTAGGATGCGAAAAGATTCAATAAGGTGTATGAATCCAGATTTATGCGATCCTGGCCGTCGAAATGTTCACGCTCGGAAATATAATTTAAGGACAGCTTTGCCTGGAAACGGGTGAGGCGGTAATCCAGCCCTGTGTTGAACATTGTTTCCGGGAAATCGGGTAATTCATTGCTCAAACGGTTATCCACGTCCCAGGGATCACCCGACTTGTCACCGTCCTGCCAGGTGAAGTTTGTCCAGGCACGAAGATCTTTTCTCAGATCCGCGGAAAGCTCTATTTCCAAACCTTTTATTTTAACTTCCTTGATATTATACACCACGCTGCCGGTTCCGGGAACAAATGTCGAACTGATATAATTTTCGATATCATAATAATATCCCCTGACTGCTGCTCTGGCGACGGAAGTTAACGATTGCTCGAAACCCAGTTCATACTGTAAAGCCTTCTCAGGATGGAGTTCCGCGTTAAAGAAGTCGCTGCCTTTATTCAGGTACCACCAAAAATGCTCGGGTGAAGTGGGATAACGGTGTGCAATGCCGAAGCGGGCGGTTGCCGAGCCTCCTTCCCATGGGCGCCATGTCAGGGCGGTCCGTGGATCCAGATGCCTCTCGTCCACCTCGGCTTCTTCGGCTGCCCAGCTAAATCCGAAGGCTTCAGGGTCTACCTCGTCAGCAGAATACCATTCCTGCCTCAATCCGATTTCCAGCTCCCAATCGGAGTGAAATCGCCATGTGTCCTGGGTGTAAACGGCAGCGTATTTCTTATTATCGGGTTGGCCTTTGAAGCCCTCCTTTACATAATAAAAATAATTAATGGACTGTTGAAAATATGCGGTATCGATATATCCTACTGTTTGGTCTCCCCAGCCATATTGTTTGAGTTCGCCTCCCAATTCCAAAAGATGATCTTTCACCGTGAATTGTCCATCTGCTTTTAAAAGCCAGTTGTTATCTTCAATTTTCGTTGTTCGTTCATAAATTTTTTTGCCGGGGTTGGCGGCATCGAAAAAATATTCGGTTCTTTCCTGATTCCAAAGTCGGTAGCTGATTTTAGCCGAGCCGGTATCGAATTTCTTACTGATGAAGGTTTTGAACGTGCTGTTTTCGTCATCCGCATAGGAGTTATCCCCCCAAGTCAAATCTCCGTTCCGCATGCGTGTTCCGGGTCCCCCTATTATACCGGCATCCGCGTCCGGTTCCCCGCTGTCATAAAAAGGACTATCCGGTTGATTATAAACCGCCATGCCTGTTTCCATTTCCGAATAATCGAAACCGGCTCCAATTTCAACGCTCAGCGGCAGATCCGCACCGAGCTGGATCGAAATATTGTTTCGATCGCTGTAATTATTGCGCAAGTAACCATCGGTTTCAAAATGGCTTCCTGTTAAGAACCACTTAAATGGGCCAGCCTTGGCACTGTGAGAAATTTTACTGTCCCAGGTATCGAGACTGCCGTAAACGCTGCTCACGGATGTTTTGGGCTGGTCGGACGGCTCCTTGGTGATAATGTTGACCACTCCGCCAAGCGTATTGCCATACTTGGCGGAAACCGCACCCCTTTGGATCTCTATTTGTTCGACCTGCTCCGTGGAGAGCGTGCTCCAGTGAACAGAAATTCCTCCATAAGAACCGTCACCCTGTATGGGGACACCATCAATCTCTATTCTCAGCCGGGTTTCGTCAAAGCCTCGCAGCCTGAGTTTGTTGTTTTCAGGAATGATGGGTGAAGTTCTTCGAAGTTGAACGCCCGCCTGATTTTTAAGTGCATCAACTACAGAACCACCCACAGAGGGACGGCTGACTTCTTCTTCCGGAATAACACTTTTTTCATATGCGGGAGATTCTTCTTTTTTCGCAGTAACAGTGATTTGTTCCAGTTGGTATTCTTTTTCAGGGTTGTCCTGAGCAGCTGCAAGTTGAAAGAAAACGGCCAAAATAAAAGCAGCACAAATCAATCTTAGCCAAATCCTATAAATCATATTTATTCTCCTTTTTTATCAGGTTCAAGGATACATCCGTCGGAAACCTTCCTATGGTGTTCCAATTTTTGTCGGTTGATTACAAAAATTTTTCTGATTTTATATCAAACACAGAATAGCCCCCGGTCTCTAAGATATTGCCTGTATCAGTTCACCTCCTTTAGTTTCTTTTTACATCTGCCTCTAACAGTTGTGCCGAATTTAGATTCATTTTCGATTTAGGGTCACGGAAAGAAATAAATCCACAAAATTACTCTGGATGTAACGCAGTAGACGAACCAACAAACAAGGTGTGGATTTATTTCTTTCCAGGGATCTTACTCAATAAAAAAAAGGCCAAGAGATCAACGGCCGGTATTTGATACCGCTTTGACCTTCTTGGCCTTTTTTGTCTATTTATTTTTTGTTAGCAGCTTTATAAAAAATTCAGCAGCTTTTTAATTACGAATAACCACGCAAAAAGTAGTTTAAAATTCATCATCTTCAGAGGATGATTAAAAACAAACAATTAATCCATAATCAATTCATAACACCTTGTCAACACTTTTTTGAGTTTTCGAAAAAAAAATTGTTGCAAGGGGGACTTCGGGGGACGCCCTTTATATTTATAGTTTTGAAATAATGGTTATTGGGCTATGGTTTAATAATGCCGCGAAAATCAAGAATAGACGCGCCGGGTGCGATGCATCACATTATCGCGCGTGGTATTGAGCGTTGTAAAATTTTTAGAGATGATGCAGATTGCAATAATTTCCTGGATCGTCTTGGTGTAATAATTGACGACACCGGTACGGTGTCAAGCGACAATTATATTTCCCCTGTAACGACAATTAAAATTACCGATTAAA